>CAMBFP010000047.1 GCA_945865745.1 Rhizobium sp. Q54
CCGTATTCTTCGAAAGAATTTGGATCGAGTAAAACTTCGATTCTCTCACGAGCCGTCAATTTTCCTTTCGAGTGTTGTAGATCTATTCTCTTCTGACCGCCGCCAATTCTGGCTTCTTCGCGTTTAGAAGTAAGTTTAGCAATATTTGAGGAACGCATAAAAATTTAATTTAGCTACACCGATCTCTCCACGTCATCCCCGTGTAGGCGGGGATCCAGGACAGCAAGCTCGGAGTAAATTACGAGACCTCCTGGATTCCCGCTTACGCAGGAATGACAAACTGAAGATCTGTTTTTGAATTAGCTTTAATCTAGTCTAGCAAGAACAGTTTCACCGCCAATCATTGTTTGGCCAACGAGGCATTTTACTGCGACGTTTTCTGGCAAATAAATGTCAGCACGACTGCCAAAACGGATGATTCCATAGCGATCTCCCGTCGCTACTTTCTGCCCCTCTTTCAAATCAGAAATGATACGACGAGCAACAAGACCAGCGACTTGAACGAAGATTATTTCCTTGCCGTTATCCAATTTAACAACAGCTGAATTTCTTTCATTTTCTGCGCTGGCATCAGAGGCATTCGCACTCAAAAATTTTCCTGGCTTGTAGCTAATTTTAGTAATCGTGCCACCAATCGGAACGCGGTTTACGTGAACGTTAAACACATTCAAAAACACGCTGATTTTATTAAATTTTTGCTTGCCGTAACCAAGATCTTCTGGCGCCTCAACACCATATTCAACGAGGGTAACCACTCCGTCAGCAGGGCTAATCACAATATTTTCTTCAACCGGAATAACGCGCTCAGGATCGCGGAAAAAGAAAATACACCACAATGTTAGAACAAGACCAATCAAGCCCAAAACATTGTTGAGCAAAGCCAAAATTATTGCGACTAAAGCGAAGATGAAGATGAATTTGAAACCTTCCTTGTGAATTGGAAAGGTAACCATTTTTAGTGCGTCTAGAAAATCGTGCATTTTATTCCTCGTTAGATTTTGCCCAGAGTTTGTCGAACTCTTTTAAAGCGATTTTTTTCTTCTCGATTGAAGGTTGAGTCAAAACGAAATCAATCGCCTTTTCTTCAAGAATAGAGCCGCGCAATTGCTGCACCGCTCCTTGGTTTTTTTGGTAATATTCGATCACTGCTTTTTCCTGATTAGGGAAGCGAGTAAGAATTTTACCAAACTCTTTATTCACGTCGTCATTGCTGACTTCGATTTTATTTTTTTGCGCAAGTTCAGACAAGATCATGCCGCAACGGATCATGCGCTCAGCAAGTTCACGTTTTTTTTCTTTGGCTTTTTCTGCCTCTTTTTCGGTTTTGTATTTGGCCTGTTCTTCTTCAGTCCAGAGTTGAGTTACTTGCTCTTCGACCAAGCCGGCCGGCAAATCGAAATCGTGTTTTTTATTCAAGAAATCGAAAAATTCTTTTTTGAAGAATGTGCGCGACATCTCTTCGTAGCTGTTCGCAAGCTGACCTTTTACTGCCTCGACTAACTTTTCTTTATTCTCCATTCCGAAATTAGTTTTGACGAATTCATCAGTAACTTCTGGCATTTGTGCGGTGAGAACTTCATTGATCTTCACATCAAATTCTGCTGCCTTTCCTGAAAATTCCTCTTTGTGATATTCTTTCGGAAATTTCACTTTCACGCGAGTTTCTTCGCCAGCCTTTTTGCCAACTAATTGTTTTTCAAAATCATCAATGAAGCTATTAGTTCCAAGCTCGAGCTGGTGGCCTTTCGCAGCACCACCTTCGAATTCTTTTTTGTCTATTTTTCCGACGTAATCAATATTCACTGAATCGCCTAATTTAGCTTTGTAGCCAACATCTTGCTTATCCCACTTACGGTAGAATTTCAGCATTTTATTCAGAGCTTCATCAATGTCAGAGGCGGCAATTTCTGCCTCTCTTTTAGTGACTTTAATTTTGCTCAACTCAACTTCTGGAAGCTCTGGATAAAGCTCAAGAGTAGCGACGAACTCAATATCTTTGTCGATCTCAAAAAATTTAATATCGATTTTTGGCGGCAAAGCGAGCTTGATTTTATTCTCTTCGACCAATTTTTTTAAAGTGTCGGAAATGATTTTATCGGCCTCGTCAGCCATTATTGATTTGCCGTATTTTTCTCTAATTACGTCGTGCGGCACTTGGCCTTTACGAAAACCTTTCAAAGAAAAAGTTTTACTAACCTTGGCAACGTAATCATTGATTCGGCCATTAATCATCGCGTGAGGAATGGTGATTTGGTAATCTTTCTTTAGTTTTTTGTCGTAGGTATTTTTAATTGCTACTTCCATGGGCAAGCCTTGATTTACTTAAGTTGGGAGAATTGGAATTCTGTTGGATAACTGCTGTTGGCGGTGTTGAAAAAATATTTATTCATTGAGGCAAAATAGCAATTTCTTTTACCGCCTTGGCGATGTCTTTCTGCCGCATAAAATGCTCGCCGATTAAAAAACAATTGATCCCCGCTTGCTGCAACAAATCAATATCCAACGCGTCTTTTATTCCGCTTTCTGAAATTAAAACGTAATCATCTGGAACTAAATCTGAGAGTAACAATGAAGTCTGCAAATCAACTTTCAGCGTCTTCAAATCGCGATTATTAATGCCGAGCAATTTACTTTTTAACTTCGACGCACGTTGCAATTCCACTTCATTGTGAACCTCGATCAACACAGACAGGCCGGCATCTAGCGCACATTGCTCAAGCTCAATTAACTTTGCGTCTTCAAGCATTGCCGCGATTAATAAAATACAATCTGCGCCAAGCATTTTTGCTTCGTAAATTTGGTAAGTGTCGACAATAAAATCCTTTCGCAAAATCGGCAGATTTGTTAGTGCTCGCACCTCCTCCAAATATTCATTTCTGCCCTGAAAATATTTCTCATCCGTCAAAATCGAAAGACAGGTTGCGCCCCCATCTACATAAGCCTTAGCAATTTCAAGGTGATTAAAATCTTCGCGAATTATTCCGCAGGAAGGTGAGGCTTTTTTGATTTCACAAATTAATCCAACTTCACCGCGCTCGTCTTTATTTTTTAGCGCTGCAAAAAAATCGACGCGAGAATGTTCCGGTTTATTTTCGCCGCATTTTATCCGCGCACAAATTTCTTGAACCGACAAATCTTTCTTGCGATTTCTAACTTCGACGAGCTTGTACTGGTAAATCTCTTCAAGAATGTTTTTCATGTTTTGAGGAATTTTTAATTACAAATTTACAGCAATGTCTTTTTTTCCAAGAACTCGTTTAAGACGAAATCGTCAAGCCCCATGGATCCGCGAATTAACTGCGGAAAACACTTTCACGCCAAGTGATTTAATTTTACCACTTTTCGTAATCGAAGGCAAAAATAAGGAAGAAAAAATTTCTACTTTGCCAGGAGTTTCTCGCCTCTCAATTGACTTGATTGCAAAGAAAGCCAAAGAGGCGCACAAGCTTGGCATTCCTGCTTTAATGATCTTTCCCATAACTGATCAGAAGCTCAAAAACCCAACTGGAACTGAAGCAACAAATTCAAAAAATTTAATCTGTCGCACGATTGCCGCGATTAAAAATGCCGTTCCAGAAATCGGCGTAATCTCTGACGTTGCACTTGATCCCTACACCTCTCATGGCCACGACGGAATCATAAATAAAAAAGGCGGAATCGAAAATGATGCGACAATCGAAATTCTCTGCGAACAAGCTTTGGTACAAGCTGCAGCTGGTTGCGACGTAATAGCCCCTTCCGACATGATGGATGGCAGAATCGGCGCAATCCGCGATGTTTTGGACGAAGGAAATTTTACCAATACTCTACTAATGTCCTACGCCGTCAAATACGCTTCGGCTTTTTACGGACCTTTTCGCGACGCAGTTGGGTCGGCTTCAAATCTAAAAAAATCCTCAGGAGAAAAAGATAAAAAAACTTACCAAATGGATTTTCGCAACTCGGCCGAAGCAATGCGCGAAATCGCTTTAGACATTGATGAGGGCGCAGATTTAATAATCGTAAAACCTGGAATGCCTTACTTAGACATAGTCTCACAAGCTGCCGAAAATTTTCCTCTCCCAATCATTTCTTACCAAGTCAGCGGAGAATACGCGATGTTAAAAGCGGCCGCAGCCCAAGGCGCTTTTGACTTTGATCAAGTTTTTTTCGAGAGTTTAATGTCATTTAAAAGAGCTGGCGCTTCGGCAATTATTTCTTACGGCGCGATTGAGGCGGCGAAAAGAAAATAATAAAAAACCGCCTTGTGGAAAAGTTTTTGTTTTTTGCAGAGCCGCGATCCCATTGATCTACAGAACATCTTTTTTTCAAAAAATGAATTATTCGAATTTTTTAAATCCCAAATTTGGCCTGACTTTCGAAGATCTTTACGAGCGCGAAGGCTTGGTAAAATTAGATCAAAAATTCACGGAATCCTTAAGTGGCGAAAATGATTTAATACAAAAAGCCCGACTTCTTGAAGATTTTCTCGTCGATCTTTTTGGCGTAAAAAAAGAAAATGATCTTCTTAAAAAAGAGCACGAGGACTTACAAAAAGTTTCCGTAGCCCGACGTGAATTTGTGCAAAGATTTGTTTCAAAAAAATTCCAAGATGCACCTAAAGAGCTAGATGGATCAAGACTTCTTCAAGATCTAAAAATTTCCTACCAAGATCTCACCGACCTCGAAAAACAGCTCGCGGCAAAAATTTTATCAGAAGAAAATTTAGAAATTCTTATCAATTACGCACGCTTCGCTCTTTACTCGAAAGAGGGTCAAAAGCTGCACCGACGCGGCGCGCTTTTTATTCTTCCGCAAAAAACTGATCCACAAAATCTGATTCCTTCCTGCCAAGAAAAAACAAATCGGAAAGGATTTGATTTAACTGATAATGGCTTTGAACTCAATCGCACTGTAGCTGAAGCGCATTACTGCATTTTCTGTCATAAGCAGAAAAAAGATTCCTGTCGCACCGGAATTCACGAAAAAGAATCTGACAAAATAAAAATCGATTCACTCGGAGTTGAACTTCACGGCTGCCCGCTCGACCAAAAAATTTCGGAAATGAATTTGTTGAAGTCGGAAGGTTTTTCACTTGCCGCTCTCGCCGTTGCAATAATTGACAACCCAATGATTGCAGGCACTGGACACCGCATTTGTAACGATTGCATGAAGTCCTGCATTTACCAAAAACAAGAACCGGTAGAGATTCCGCAAATTGAAACTCGTACCTTAAAAGATGTTCTTGCCTTGCCTTACGGCTTCGAAATTTATTCGCTACTCACGCGCTGGAATCCGCTCGGGGAGAAAAAATTTCCGGAAAAAAATTCTGGCAAAAAAGTTTTAATTTGCGGTCTAGGGCCAGCAGGATACACACTTGCGCATTATTTACTAAATGACGGTCACGAAATTGTCGCGATCGACGGATTAAAAATTGAGCCGCTAAATCCAGAAATTTCCGGGATCGACGCCGATGGAAATCGCACAAAATTTAAACCAATAAAATATCTCGACGAAATTTATGAATCGCTTGGGAATCGTTTAATTCAAGGCTTTGGCGGCGTTGCCGAATACGGAATAACGGTGCGTTGGGACAAAAATTATTTAAAAATTATTCGCCTACTTCTGGAGCGTCGAAAAAATTTTCGTATGTTTGGCGGCATTCGTTTTGGCTCTTCAATCACCGACAAAATTGCTTTTGAAACTTACGGCTTTGATCACATTGCACTCTGTATTGGCGCGGGTCGACCTAATATTATTAATCTCAAAAATAACTTTGCCAAAGGCATTAAATCTGCTTCAGATTTTTTAATGTCGCTGCAACTTTCTGGCGCGTTCAAAGAAGAGCTATTCACCAATTTACAAATTAGAATGCCGATCGTCGTGATCGGTGGAGGCCTTACAGCAACTGACACCGCCTGCGAAGCGCAAGCTTATTACTTTACGCAAATCAAAAAATTTTCTGACAAATTTTACAAAATCGGCAAAGAAAAAATCTGGCCACTGCTCAATGAAGAAGAAAAAGAAATCGCTGAAGAATTTTTAAATCAGAAAAATTTTCCGCCCGTTAAAATTCTTTACCGCAAAAAAATTCAAGACTCTCCAGCTTACAGGCTCAACCACCCCGAACTTGCGAAAGCTTTTGAAGAGGGAATTGAATTCATTGAAAATATTACGCCACTTGAAGCGGAGCTCGACAAATTTGGTCACGTAAAAAATCTCAAATGTGCAAATGGAAAATCATTTGAGTGTAAAACAATTTTAATTGCCGCGGGCACAAATCCGAATCTTTCGCCAGCGCTTGAAGATGGCTTGGATCTTGAAATTGATGGAAAATATTTTGCTGAAATTGACGAGAATCACAAACATTACCCAATCACACACAGTGCACGTCCGAAAGAGTTTAGTGTTATTACAAAAATTGATGACGAAACAAAAAAAGCCGTCAGTTTTTTTGGCGATTCACATCCGAATTTTGAAGGAAATGTAGTGAAAGCGATGGCGAGCGCGAAGATTGGGCACGCAGAAATTACTCGGATCTTGAAACTTGTCACTTTTCGACAGGCTCAACGCGACTACAAAGAGGATTTTTTGGTTAGGATTGAGAAAATTGAGATGCTATCGGATAACGTGTTTGAGATCTTTGTGAAGGCTAAGCTTTTGGCTAATCAGACTGAGATTGGTCACATTTTTCGACTACAAAATTACCACGCGCTTGCGCCAAAAATTGCCAATCAATTAATGGCAATGGAAGGAATTCCGGTAACTGCTTTATCGGTTGATCGCGAGGCAGGGATCATTAGCGGGATCATCGTCGACACTGGCGGATCTGCACATTTGATTAAAAATTTTAAAGCTGGCGATCCATGTATTTTTATGGGCCCAAGTGGCAAGCCAACAGAAATCGCAAAGAATGAAACTGTAGTTTTTGTTGGTGGAGGACGTGGAAATCAACCATTAACCGCACTCGCTGAAACCTTTAGTGCCAATGGTTGTCGAGTAATATTCTTCGCCGGATACCGCAAAAATTCTTTTGTAATTCGTGAAGACAAAATGAAAAAATCCTGCGCTGAATTAATAATTTCAGTCAGCGACGAACCAGCTATAACCACTCGCTTTCAAGGCTCAGTGATTAACTCAGTAAAAGATTATTTCGAAAAATCTCCGACGAAAATTGATCGAATTTTCACCATTGGCAGCGATACAATGATGCATGAACTTGCCAAGTTGCGTCACGAAAATTCTATCCTGGCTGCCGCGCCAGTGGCAATCACAAGCCTGAACTCACCAATGCAATGCATGTTAAAAGGCGTGTGCTCGCAATGTTTGCAAAAAAGAAAGAATGACGCGGGAGAGTGGGAATATTTTTACTCCTGCGGGCAACAAGATCAGGCAATGGACAAAATCGATTTTGCGCATCTTAGTAATCGCTGTGAGCAAAATTCCTTGTCGGAAAAATTGTCGAAAATGTGGATTGGGTTTTTAGAAAAATCCGCTTAACTCCATGCCTCGCAACTGCGCGAATTAAAAAGCTCAAAAAGGTCGCTAAAACAAATCATCAATAATCTTTCTCATCCCAACCTGAAGCCACTGTGTGCGGCGGTAGAACATTTCATTATTTGTATCGTAACCAGCGAAAGTTGGCTGACTGCCCGTGAGAATGTGAAAAGACAAATTGGAAGATTTAATGAATCTAAAACCAACTTGGTAGGAGCGAAAAAATCCCGGTGAATCGCGCGGCGAGTTTGGCGTTCCGTTGTAACTCTCGGCAATAAATCTGACCTGGTCTGAAGTAAGCGCCACGTCGAATGCAACGCCAAGATGCAGTCGCGTAAAGTTCGATTTTTGGTCAATATTGTGAGAAGATTTCACGCCGGAATTTACGTGAACAACCAGATCTCCATCCAAAAATTTACTAGTCGCGACACCAAGCGCATAAGTGTTTGTCGCCGAATCAAAATATTGATCTCGACCATGTTTGTCGACGTAACCAGCCTCAAGTGCAATGCTTGGGATCGCTAAATTTTTTGACTTAAAAACCATTGTCTTGGCCTGAAAAATCGGGTTAGACAAGGCGACATTGCTATTATGAAAATTATAGCCAACAAGGCCGCCGAGAGTGAGTTCAAGATTTTTTGTAACGCCGTAAGAACTGCCCAAA
>CAMBFP010000048.1 GCA_945865745.1 Rhizobium sp. Q54
TATTTCCAAATTGCCCCCTGTTTTCGTGACGAAGATTTGCGCGCGGATCGCACTCCAGAATTTTATCAACTCGACATGGAAATGTCGTTTGTTGAACAAGAAGACGTATTCAAAGCAATCGAGCCAGTGCTTAAAACTATCTTCAAAAAATATGGCGTGAAAAAAACTTCCGACGAAAATTTCATCCACATTTCTTACGAAGAGGCGATGTTAAAATATGGAATTGACAAGCCTGATTTGCGCAATCCGATTTTAATTTCTGACGCAACTAACATTTTCCGTGGCTCAGATTTTTCAATTTTTGCTAAACAAATTGAGCAAGGCGCAACTATTCGCGCGATTCCGGCGCCAAAATGCGCAGCGCAACCAAGATCCTTCTTCGACAAAATGATCGAATTCGCTCAAGGCAATGGCGCCAAGGGTTTAGCTTACATTATTTTTGATGAAATGGGCGAAGGAAAAGGCCCAATCGCAAAATTTTTGAGCGCAGAAAAACTTGCAGAACTTAAACAAACTCTCGGCTTACAGAATGGCGATGCGGTTTTCTTCTCTTGTGGGAAAAAATCCGAGGCCGCGAAAATCGCCGGTCAAGTTCGTATTAAGCTTGGTTGCGACTTAAATTTGATCGATGAATCAATTTATAAATTCTGCTGGATCGTTGACTTCCCGATGTACGAAATGGACGAAGAAAATGGCAAAATTGAATTTTCACATAATCCTTTTTCAATGCCACAAGGCGGGCTTGAAGCCTTGAATTCACAAGATCCGCTAAACATCAAAGCATTTCAATACGACATTGTTTGTAATGGCGTTGAATTATCTTCAGGCGCAATCCGAAATCACAAACCAGAAATTATGTATAGGGCTTTTGAGCTTGCAGGTTATGGTCGTGAAGTGGTGGAAGAAAAATTTGGCGCAATGCTTAACGCCTTTAAATATGGCGCGCCACCACATGGTGGAATCGCTCCGGGCATTGATCGCATCATCATGCTTCTTGCTGATGAACCAAATATTCGTGAAGTAATTCCATTTCCGATGAATGGTAAAGCGCAAGATTTGATGATGAATGCACCAGCCAATGTTTCGGAAAAACAGTTAAAGGAATTGAATGTGGACCTAAGCAAAAAGGCTCGCGAATTATTGGAAAAATAAATCATACAAAAGCAACGCGAGTAAGATTTTCTAAATAGATTTTTTTGCTAAAATTAAGGAAAATTCGACGAACTTTTAAAGGAGTTAAAATAACTTGAGTTAGGTGTGGAGTTAAAGAATTTTAAAAATAATTTACTCACGCTTGAAGAAGTGATTAACTTGACCTCTTTAGATTAAGTGAATAATTGCCTGCGTGATGGAATGGTAGACATAACGGACTTAAAATCCGTGGGGAGTATATCCCTTGCCGGTTCGAGTCCGGCCGCAGGTACCATCTGATGCGATTTCAAAATTAAGTTATTTGATGAACCTACCCAAAAAAATAGCACATTTCCTGGCGCTGATTTTTTTGGCGACATCTCTTCTATCTTGCACTGAAGGTTGTGTCGAACCCGATGAATTTGATTCACAGTCAATAACTATTGAATCAAAGCCTTTAGAAATTTTTGGCACTTATGATTCAGTAAGTGGTGGTCAAAGAGTAAATTGGGATGATCCATCACTAAGATCCAACGGTACTGAATTTTTAATTCAAATAACTGGATCTTGGACGTCCTTGAATGGCAATGCTAGCTCGATTAATCAATTGCCTCGATGCAATACCTGCGCTAAGAAAAATGGTGCTGACAATTGCATTTGCTACAAAGATCAGATACCTGCCGCAGAAAAAGATCCATCCGGAAATCTCTACACCCAAGATAAGGATGGAAACCAACTTAAATGCGCCTCTAATGCCACTCATCAAGATGATGCAACAAGATGCACCTGCACTAAACAACATGGTGCGGCCACCGATTATGGCATTTATCATTTTCCACGCGATATTTTAGAAAAAGACGGAACCACAGTTAAAAGAGGTGACCAACAAACTGATTGTAAGTATGATCGTGGTATGGGCGCTTATATGGCGCTATGGGGAACTCGCGGAGTTACCACACCAATTAGGTCCTATCATCTTTTTTCAGAAGAGACTGTTTGTAACGTTCTTCGTAACTCTAATGGACAATGTGTAGACCAATCAGGTAATGACATGACGCGCTATGTTTTTCGCAGCGCCAATAATCGCATCTTCATGAAAGATGATCATGATGGAAACGATGATTTTGACAGTAACACTGGAAATGATGATTACCACACGTCAAACGAACATATCAAAACCATTATGCATGACACCTATTACAGGGATAATTATGGTTCATACAATATTCAGATTTTGCGTGGCGTTGGTAGTTCTAAAGAGAACGGATTATTAGAATCGTTAGTCTTAGTAGTGGAAAATGCACTTCTAGGTAAATTAGATGATGATGGCAATAGGGAGGGCGGAATAATCCGCTTTATGTATTTGGCGGTCGTTCAAGATTCTGGTTTTTCTCTAGCGATGCAAATGTCGCTTATTTTTTACGTTACACTTTTTGGCGCTGCTCACATTTGGGGCTTAGTCGAAATGAATAAGAAAGAGATAATGAGCAGAATGCTCAAAATCGCCCTGATTATGTTCTTTGTAAGTCCGACCAGTTGGTACTTTTACAACGAATTCATCGTCGGCTTTTTTATGGACGGAATGAATTACGTCATCGGAATATTCATGAGTTTATCTGATTCAAGCATTGAACAGACTTCGATGATCAAAGTAGCGCAAATGGATCGAGTAGCCGAAGAAAGTAGCGCCACTCGTTTCGCTTACGTCGATCTCATCATCAAAAAACTTATGTCTGAAGCAACGGCAAAAAAAATTGCCGCTTTATTCTTCAGCGACTTCTTTGGCTTCTTTTACATGATCGTGATCTATGCCATAATTTTCATGTTTATCGCCGTAATGTTGTTTATCGCAACGATCTACATTACCAACTTGATAAAGCTTATTTTTGTGCTGTCGATTGGACCAATATTTATTGTTTTCACCTTATTCACCAAAACTGCAGGCTACTTCAATAATTGGATCGGCTACGTCGCCGGCAGGTCGTTTGAAATGATTGTTCTATTTATCGTTCTCTATCTCTTCGTAACGATCATCGATAAGAACTTTACCGAAATGCTTCTTTATCGAGCCTGCACTCAAGGGTTGTTGATCGGACCATTAAAAATGACTATTTTAAAAACCGTTGATTTTGAACGCAGTTTTCCTGAATGGCTTACTTTTTTTGCCGCCATTGCTGGATTACTCTTTGTAATGTATGACTTGATCGACAAACTTCCGAATGTTGTAGCTGCTTTATTCTCTCTTAAAATTAGTGGCAATGCCGCAAGTCCAGGTATCGCTAAGGACGCAGCTGGAGATCCGATTTCTTATGGCAAAATGGGTGCTGGCACAGCTTATGGTGGAGCAGCCGGAGTTGCTGGAAAAGTATTTAACAGAGCCGCTACCGAAGGAGCTTCCATGGCAATGTATGGAATGGGTCGAATTTCCGATGCAACAGGTCTCTCCTCTCTTCGTGACGGAATTCTCAGCAGATTGCCCAATAATCCGATTGGCCAAAACATCATGGGCGAAGCTATGAAAAGCGCAGCAAGTGCCGGAGAAGGAAAAAGTGGAGCAGAAAAAGAAATGGCGATGAGATCGGCATTCTCAAGCGCAATGCAAGCTAGAATGCTCGCAGAACCTTTAAAAATGTCCGCATTTGGCATAAGCGACCAATCTATTGGCGCCTTCATGGATCAAAAATTAGTCAAAGAACCTCTCCGAGATTTTCTCAAGCAAGAAGCAAAAAATATGAGAAATATGGGCGACAAAACTCCGATTGGCCAAGCGGATATCGCAGCTCACCTAGCGAGCAAGGCAAGTGCATGGGCTCAAGAAAAACTTTCTCCAACTTCTGCAGAAAGAGTTAAGGGTTATCTAGGTGAAAAAGGCATTAAGGATTTAATGACAAATCATGGTAGCATGACAGCAGCTGAGGCAGCAAAAGCCTTTGCTAACAATACAGATAAACAGAATGAATTCAGAGCTCATCTTGCTGGGCGTCAAGCTGAAGAAAAATTGAATTACGATAAAGCTAAAAGAGGCCCAATTAGCCTTGCCTCAAGAGGACTTAGCAATATTAAACATGCTTTAACAAATAGTCCTCATCACAATCCAGGTAGAATGCAGGGAAAATTTGAGCGCGAACTTGATCGCAAGAAAAATCTAAAGCCCTTAAGTGATAAAGAACACAAAATCAGAACCGATAATGCTAGAATAGAAGGCATGCGCTCACAGCTGCAAAATCAAAAAACCCCTCAAGATCTAAAATCGGCTAAAAACAATACCGAAAGAAAGCAGATGATTAAGGACGATAAAAGAGAAGCTCAAAAACAAGATTTTTTTCTAAAAAAACTTCGCGACAATGCAAAAAGCGCGAAAGATACGCGGGGGCTTGGAAAGCAAATGTATGACCTAGTAACAGCGGTTCGTAATGGAGATAAGGACAATGTCCGCCGAACAGGTAATGCACAAAGTGGGCGAAAAAAATTATTGGAAGACTTAGCAACAAGTGACGGCAAAAACCTTTCTGAAAAAGCAGAGGCTCTCAGTCTTTTTAATAAAAGACTTGGAATCAAAGTCAAAGATCCTCAGCTAGAACTTTTAGAAATCCGGCGAAAGGCCGGTGAAAACGACAAAGAAATTGCCGAAAAGTTTGCCGAAAAAATGCTTGCTCACGAACTCGCAGCTTCTTTGTTGAAAGATGGCGACGCGTCAAGGAAAGCCGATCTTATTAAACAAGCTGGAATAGATGCAGAAAAAGCATTCTTAACAAACGGAACTCTGTTAGAAAAAAAGACCGCTATGGGGCTCGTCGCAACCAGCTTTGAAATTACATTCGGCGCCAGCATTTCTGATGCACTAATGAAGGAGTCAAAGATCGGTCTAGAAGCAGGAAGTATCTTGCTCGACGCCGCTAAAAATAAAGATGGTGTAGTCGATGAAAAAGTAGTTGCTGCGCTTGAGGTCAACAGCCATCAAGCTGATAGTCAATTAAAAATGGTCAAACTTGATAAGCAGATAAAACAATTGGAAATCGATCAAGCAAAGGCAGCGGGAAATATTCGGGAGATTTCTAAGCTGGAAAATGAAATGAAAAAACTTGAAAAATCATTCTTGGTTATTGAAGGGAATTGTAGCTCACTTACTGCTCAGTTAAAATCTTTGAAGCCTTTAATAACTTAGAGCAAGTAATGAGGATTGATCTTGGTTAGCTTTTTAAGCTTTAGTAGTTTCTTGATATGGAATGGAGATTAAATTTAGTGTAATTTTCTAAGCAGGTCAAATTCAAAGTTATGCTCTTTTCATCCCAGATCTACAAAGACTGATTCTAGTTCTGGCTTTAAAGTTTTTCCGTCGTAAAGATTTTTTGGAAGCGTGTTTGTCTGCTGATTAAGAGTCTTGTTTGCGAGCCTTAACCTTGCTGATGCAAGATCTGTCTAGTGAAAGAGGCGGAGTTGTTTTATCTTTTCTATTCGATTAGCTCCAATCCTATTTCTATCGAATGAATAGAGATCGTTAAAAATGCCGCAACACCAAGCTACCCTTCCCCACTAACAGATTTTTTACTGCTGAACGAAAAACATATTGATTGGCTTTTCTTGTCGCGCTGACTAAATCCATTTTTTTTGCAATGTTGCAAGAAAGAGCCGAGGCCAAGGTGCAGCCGGTTCCGTGCAGTTTAATGTTTTCTATTTTTTTGTTACTGATGCGGTGAAAATTATTTTTTTCATCGAGCAAAATGCTGTGAATTTTTCCGTCAGAGAAATTTAGGTGACCGCCTTTTATTAAAACTGCCAAACAGCCTAAAGCCTTTATTTTTAAGGCTGCTTGCTGCATGTCGGAAATATTTTTGATTTTCATTTCAGCTAAAACTTCAGCTTCGTCAATGTTTGGCGTGACGATGTAAGCCCCATTAATTAATTTTGATTTTAATGCCGCGATGGCATTTTTTTTGAGGAGTAAATCACCAGAAGTTGCGACCATTACCGTGTCTAAAATTAAAGGAATTTTACCTTTATTTACTTTGGCCTTTCTCTTTAGAACATCGGCGACGCAATCAATGATTTCAACAGTTCCAAGCATTCCAATTTTTATCGCGTCGAATTCGATGTCGTCCATAACAACTTCGATTTGCTGACGTAAAAATTCGATTGGTGAATTATGAATCGCAAAAACTCTTTCAGTATTTTGTGCAGTTATACAAGTGATTGCAGCAGCAGCATAAACTTTGTGCGCAGTAGCAGTTTTTATATCAGCCTGAATGCCTGCACCACCTGAAGGATCAGAGCCGGCAATGATTAGAATTTTTCTGATATTCATTTTTTAAGACATCTTTTTGCCGGTTGAGCGAAATCGAAACCAAAAAAAGATCGACGCAAAACTTTCTTGGTTTCAACTCCGCTCAACCGAGGAAATTTTTTTATTAAAATTCGTAAACAGTCTTTCCGGCCACAACTGTTCTAATCGCACGACCCTTCACTTTAAATCCATCAAAGGGAGAATTTTTTGATTTACTGTAAAATTTCTGTGAATCGATTTCCCATTCATGATTCAAATCAATTAGCACCAAATCAGCACGCGCGCCTCTTTCAATCACGCCGCCGTCGAAATTAATAATCTTAGCTGCGTTGCAAGTCATCTTGGCGAGCAGGTCGCGAAGGCTTAATAAGCCTTGGTGAAAAAGATTTAGTGAAAGTGGCAACATGGTTTCTACGCCGACAATTCCAAAAGTTGCTTCCTGCAAAGGTTTTTCTTTTGAAGGTAAATCATGTGGCGCGTGATCTGTGGCAATTGCGTCAATTAAGCCAGAACGCAGACCTTCGATCAAAGCCAGGCGATCTTTTTCAGAGCGCAAAGGCGGATTCATTTTCGCGTTAGTTCCTGATTTTAAAACCTGCTCATCATTCAACATAAAATGGTGCGGAGAAACTTCCACCGTAGCCGCAAGACCTTTTTCTTTCGCGCGTTTAATAGCATCTAAAGCCTCACTAGTTGAAACATGAAGCAAGTGATAACGACCACCGATAGCTTCAAGAATTGCCAAATCGCGCTCAACAATTACCGACTCAGAAATATTTGGAATGCCACGCACACCAAGTTTTTTAGATACTTCCCCCTCAGTGATGCAGCCTTTATTGGTAAGATTTAAATCTTCTGCATGCTGCGCAATTACAACTCCAAGATCGCGTGAATTTTCGAAGGCGCGACGCATTAATTGTGCATTCATCACCGGCAGACCATCGTCAGTGAAGCCGACGGCGCCCGCAGCTTTCAGCGCTGACAAATCAGCGATATCTTCGCCTTTCATATTTTTTGTGATGCAAGCGTAAGCACGAACATTGCAATGTGCGACTTCGCGAGCTTTGGCGTGAAGATCATTTAAAACTTCAACTGAATCGAGAGTTGGAATGGTATTTGGCTGACAAACAACTGAGGTGATTCCGCCAACTACAGCAGACTTCGAACCAGTCTCTAAATCTTCTTTATGGGTTTGTCCTGGGTAACGAAAATGCACTTGGATATCGATTAAGCCCGGAGCGAGTACATGACCTTTACAATCAATTACTTCTGCATCTTTAGCAGAAATATTTTCACCTAAATCTGCAATTTTATCGCCAACAGTTAAAAGGCTGCTGAGCTTGTCATAGCCTGACTTTGGATCAATGATGCGTGCGTTAATATAGAGAATTTTTTTGTCAGCAGCAATTGGTTGTGAGTAGGGTAAATCAAACTTCGACATAAGCTAAAAATTGAATTGAGAAATTTTCTTGAACTCCAATGTTTGCCGCTTCTTTTTTTAATATCAAAACAACTCCTCACATGCCACACGTAATCGTCGAACATTCTATAAATTTTCCAAAAAACTCAGTTCAAAAAATTCAAACCGAGATTCAAAAAATTATGACTTCAATCACTGAAGGTAATTTCGATGCAGATCAGTGTAAGTGTCGCAGTATTTCTTTTGATGAATATTTAGTTGGATTCCCAAACCAAGAG
>CAMBFP010000049.1 GCA_945865745.1 Rhizobium sp. Q54
TCTTGGTTTTATTTTTGTAAAAACCCTTGCAAAACCTGATAAGTCAACGCTTCTGAAAGTTCATTAGAACCCACTCATAAATCGCAGGGCCGCGCATCGTTTTGATCGAAAAATATTTTGCAAGTGATTTGTAGTAAAAAATAAAAGGCAGCCCTCTAGAAGATAGAAATCATGGCATTGGCAGCGCCTTAAAAACCAACTTGATGCCTTCTAGAAGCGATTGCCGTTCCTACTGCCACCAACTTAAGAATAAACCGCAATTTCTTTGCGCTTATTTCTTTAACGCGGAACTTCAACGAAAGTGGCGTCAATAATTTGATCGGCTTTCGCGACTTAGCCGCACGCTGCTAGTTGCGAAAGTGCTTGAGAAATTTTAGGTGAATTACTTTTTGGGATTATTTTACTAGGCTTGGTTCAAGTTAGGTAGATCTGACAGAGCCTGCGAATCCTGTAATTACACCTACTTTAAACATGCCATTACCAGATCTTCCGCAAGAAAATAAAATTTGATGATTATCCCTTTTACATACGGGAATGAGTTTCTTAATATCTCGCCAGTTCTTTTAAAAAACTGGCTCGATTATGAAAAACACAACCATTCATCAATTCTTTAAAAAATTCCCAAATGATGATGCGTGCTTGACACACTTATTTAAAACTCGCTTCGTAAAGAATCACGAATGCCTTAAATGCAAACGCGAAACTACTTGGCATTTACTAAAATCAGAACGCGCCTTTTCTTGCGGTAATTGTGGTAACCACATTCACCCTTGCGTTGGCACGATCTTTGAAGCCTCTTCGACTTCTCTTCAACTCTGGTTCTACGCCATTTATCTCTTCACCACTACACGCAGCGGAGTTTCAGCAAAAGAATTACAAAGACAGCTAGGCGTGACTTACAAAACCGCTTGGCGCATGAGTCATCAAATCAGAAAACACATAAGCCAAGTTGATGGCGATGATAAACTTGGCAGAATCATCGAAGTTGATTAAACCTACATTGGCGGCAAACGAAAAGGCAAAAGAGGTCGCAGCGCAAAAGGTAAATTAATTGTCTTTGGCATGATGCAGAAAAACAGCGATATCATGACAAAGGTTGTTGATGATGTTAAGCGCGCTACCCTTCACCCAATCATTGAAGCCAATGTTGAGAAGCAGAGTGAAATTCAAAGTGATGAATTGCACTCTTACAAAGGATTGAGCCAAAAAGGCTCCACTCACAACACCTTTAATCACGGAGCAACTCAGTAGTAAGCAAGAAAGTTGTGACCGTGAATTCAATTGGGAGCTTTTGGTCGAGATTAAAGCCATCAATAAAAGGCACACATATTCACGTTTCTAAAAAGCGCCTAGCCAAATACGCCGCAGAATTTGAATATAGATTCAACTCTCGCGGTTGCCCTGAGTTGATGCTTTCGGAGCTTTTGACGAAGTTTGCGAAATAGATTTAATGGCTTTGTCGAACTTCTCTTTGTCGCCCTTCTTTTCTTCTTTGGAACGGGCTTTGATGAAGTCGTTTAGTTTGTTAGCTTTTAACGCCTGTTTGAGGTTCATTGATTTTGATAATTTTGGGTTCATCCATTTTTCTGCCATACTCATCAAATTTACCTAAGCTCTTATTGGGATCGTGATTCATAATTGTTGCAAAGTTAAGAATTAAATTTGCTGCAGCTGCTGTTTCTTTAGTTAAAAAGCTAAAACCACAATTGTCTCCTACCCCACTACCATCAAAGTTAAAATCTCCTCCAGCATATTCTATTGTGCATCCGTAGAACTCGCAATTTACGAATTTTTTACCATCAATTCTAACGGTTTGATGTTTGAACTTTTTACCAACCACTTCTTCTAATTTTATTGGCTGAGCGCTAGGTGTTTTAGTTATTTTTACCCTCTGCAAATCCTTTATCAAACCCCAGATCCAAAGACCAATACCAGCCCCAAGCATCAACGAAAGAGGCAATCCTAAAAGCTCTACAATTGGATTTGTCCAAGCTAAGTAAGCTCCCAATGCACTCATACCAACACCCGCTTGCTTGAGTGAAGTTGCGCTTGAAAGATAAGGCTCGAATTCTTTGATAATTTTGTGTAAAAATTTGAACATATTTTTTGTTTTTCTTTCTTAAAGAATCCCAACCCATTCTTCAGGAAATTACAAATCAACCCTCTTCGTATGTCTAGGGGATAATCGTCTAACCTTAAATACCTTACTACGAGAAATCGCGAATAAGGGCGCCGGCAAAAAAGTTAAAAACTGGAGAGGTTGCAATTGCCAAGATTGATTCTGACTTAGATTCAAAATCAAAAATACGGTCAAAAAATAGAGTCAAATTTATAATCCACGCAGTTGGTCCAGATTGCCGAAGTGATGGATTTAAAGTTTCAGAAAGAATGTGAGGCCTGCGGAATTTATTCTGGTCGCAAAGGCGGTAAATCAGTTGGTTTGCGCCTGACATTTATTCCTGACGATGTGGTTGAAAAATTTACAAAACTATCGGCAGAAAAATATGCGGCGCTTGCATTGAAGTCTGACTCAAATTTGAGCAGAATAAAAGCAGCTTCGGTTGTTGTTCTGGCTAAATGAAGCTCGCCTCAGGCCCTGGCAAGACAAAAACTTCCAAATGCAAATATTTTAGAAAGTGACGCAGCGGCAATTGTTAATTCTGGCGCAAAGTTAGTTGTAAAAAACATCAAGAGCTTCGTGTTTTTCTTCAAGAAAATTTCTTCAAGAAAACGGCTCGGCAAATTTTTGATCAAGTAAGATCTGACTTAGGTAATCGCCCTTTTCCACGGTTTCTTCGACAGAAAATTTTCCATCTTTGTCGGGCAAAAAAACATCAGCAAGGTAACGTCCGTAAATATCGGTCGCGTGAGTTTTGACGATTAAAAAAGGCAAATCTTGTAAAATTTTTTTCAAAGCACGCGCAGATTTTTTGCCAGCTTTAGAACTAATTTCTGGCGCATCAATTTGCCGTAAACGCAAAATTTCTTCGTGAAAAATTTTAAAACCCAAATCAAGAACCACGTGAATTGTGTCGCCATCTATAACCCTGCGCAAGTAAGCCTTGTAGGCGTTGAGCTTAATTGCCCTAACCTTTGATTTTTTGACCAAATATTTTTCGCCATTTTTAATCGTCTCCACAATTTTTTCTTGCGCGGAAACATTTTCTTCAAGCTTGTGCAAAATTCCAAAACCGCAATCGATGCAGGAAAATCCTAGCTCCTCAACCCTTGTTAAATTGTAACAGAAAAGTTTTCCGCGACGGAAATTTAATTTTGAATTCAGCTTCTTTCTTTTGTTTTTAGGGCTTTCTGGCGATTTAGATTTTTTTAATTTTTTACCTAATTCTTCCGCGTCGAGATTTTCTGACCGTGTTAAATCTTCTAAATATTTACGCCGATTTTCATCTTTGACGCCAGCAAGCACGCGGTAATGACTCCAATTTAATTTTTCGTCGTCTGCGGGAAGTTTGGGGTAAGATTTGTAGAAATTACTCATTTTGTAGAGAGCGCTCTGAGAAATGCCCACCTCATTTTCTAGGCGTTCGAAAAGATGTTTTCCGTAACTGCTTTTTTCTAACTGATTATTCTCTTTGAGGTGATTCTGCACAGACCTGCCAACCTTCCAAGCCATCTCGATTTTTTTTCTCGTGGCAATTTTTGAAATGCTTTCCGCAGCTTCCTCGACGTAACTTTTTACTTCGAAAAGTAATTTGTCGTAATTCTTCAGAATTATTTGTGCCGCCTTCATGCCTTGATTCTATTGGTTAAAATGAGATTTTGTCCAGCTGGACAAAATTCATCTTTTTTGGCGATCCTGTAAAATCAAGGCTTCGCTGGGGGTAGCGCGTCAAAAAGAAGTAATTTGGAAAGATTTAGAAAATAAAAAAGGGCCTGACCTCGAAAGATCAGACCCTTTAATTTCAATTTTGCTTGGTCTCGACTTAGCCAGACCAGCACGAAATTTGTTAAGATTTCTTAGCTTTGATTTCTTCTGCTACATGAGCCGGAACAGGTTCGTAACAATCAAATTCCATTGAGTAGCTTGAACGACCTTGTGACAAAGAGCGCAAGCTGTTTACGTAACCAAACATTGCAGCAAGCGGAACTTTTGCAGTGATTACTTGCGTAACGTCACGCGCTTCAACATTTTGAATTTGTCCGCGACGAGAGTTGATGTCGCCGATTACGTCACCCATGTATTCTTCAGGAGTAACCACTTCAACTTTCATGATTGGCTCAAGAATGATTGGACCGGCTTTTTCCATTGCTTCGCGGAAGGCAGAACGAGCAGCAATTTCGAAGGCGAGAACAGATGAATCCACGTCGTGGTAGGCCCCGTCAAGCAAGGCTGTTTTCAATCTTACGACTGGAAAACCAGCTAAGAATCCGGTGTCTTTCGCAGATTTTAAACCTTTTTCAACGCCAGGGATAAATTCTTTTGGAACGCGTCCACCCACGACTTCACTTTCAAAAACAAAATTGTCTTTTGAGTCAGTTGGAAGTGGCTCAAAACGGATTTTGACTTTCGCGAATTGACCAGAACCGCCCGATTGTTTTTTGTGCGTGTAATCGATTTCAATTTTTTTAGTAATGGCTTCGCGGTAAGCAACTTTTGGCTGACCAATATTTGCTTCAACTTTGAATTCGCGCTTCATGCGATCGACGATGATTTCCAAATGTAACTCACCCATTCCGCGAAGAATGGTTTGGCCAGATTCTTGATCTGATTCAATGCGAAGAGACGGATCTTCCGAAGCCAAGCGCGACAAGGCCATGCCCATTTTCTCTTGATCAGCTGTAGATTTTGGCTCAACAGAAACTTCAATTACCGGCTCAGGGAAAATCATTCTTTCAAGAATGATGTCATTATCGACTTCAACCAAAGTGTCTCCGGTTGTGGTGTCTTTCAAACCAGCGAGGGCAACGATGTCGCCAGCGTAAGCTTCTTTGATGTCTTCGCGGTTATTTGCGTGCATCAAAAGAATACGGCCGACGCGTTCTTTTTTATTTTTGGTTGTGTTGATCGCGCCACTTCCGCCGGTCAAAGTGCCGGAGTAAATACGCACGAAAGTCAAAGATCCGACGAAAGGGTCAGTCATGATTTTAAAAGCCAAGCCAGCAAATTTTTTGTCGCCGCAATTAATGCTGATTACTTCTTCATTTCTCAAATTAATCGCTGGGATTGCTTTGATGTCTTGTGGACTTGGTAGGTAATCTACAACAGCGTCTAGCAAGGTTTGAACGCCTTTATTTTTGAAGGCAGTTCCGTTCAAAACTGGCACAAAAGCGCCAGCAATTGTCGCTTGACGAATGCAGCGTTTTAGATCTGCTTCAGAGATTTCTGCGCCAGCTAAATAACTTTCCATCAAAGCGTCATCTTGCTCGATTGCAGCTTCAACTAACTGTTCACGATATTCTTTGGCTTTAGCAAGAAGGTCGGCTGGAATTTCTTCAAGTGAATAATCGGCACCCATTGATTCGTCCTTCCAAACTACAGCTTTCATTCTGATCAAATCGATCAAGCCGCCGTAATCTTCGGCTTCATTAATTGGCAATTGAACTGGAATTGGACGAGCGCCCAAACGAGTTTTCATCATGTCAACGCAGCGGTAAAAATTTGCGCCAGTTCTGTCCATTTTGTTAACAAAGCACATTCTTGGAACTTTGTATTTGTTAGCTTGGCGCCAAACTGTTTCTGATTGAGGCTCAACACCAGCAACGGCGTCAAATACACAAATTGCACCGTCAAGAACGCGAAGAGAGCGCTCAACTTCAATTGTAAAATCTACGTGACCTGGTGTGTCAATGATGTTAATGCGGTGCTCTTTCCAGAAGCATGTTGTTGCGGCAGAAGTGATTGTAATTCCACGCTCTTGTTCTTGTTCCATCCAATCCATTGTGGCGGCTCCGTCATGCACTTCGCCGATTTTGTGTGATTTACCAGTGTAGAAAAGAATGCGTTCAGTTGTCGTAGTTTTACCGGCGTCAATGTGCGCCATGATTCCAATATTGCGGTATTTTTCGATTTCGATTTGACGAGGCATAAAATAAGGGGAGATCTAGATTAAAAAGGGCGCGGCAAGCTAGTTTTCAGTTCTTAATTGACAAGATTTTACACAAAAAATTTTGGAATTTTGTGCCCAAGCAATTGGTTTTGGTGTCGCGAAGGTAAGAGTGGAAAGAGCAGTAGTGGTATTTGAAACGGAAGCGATATTTGGCGACGTTTGGATCTGCAGTGTTTTTGTAGTTCAGCTTCCTAATGGCCATTTCGTTACGATGAAAAACTAAAATAAAATTGAAGTAAGTTTGATACTCAGCAACGGAGTGAGAGTAATCAGCATGCTTTAAAAAGATTTTATAAAAGGGCTCTCCGCTGCCGTCATGCTTTTCAACTCGGGTAAATAAATCGCGCAAAATTTCACGATTAAAAATCATGTGGTGGCTAATTCCGGAGACTGTTTGGAATTCTTTTGGCAATTTTTCGACCGCGATTTCTGGTAATAATTTTCTGATATTCGCGGCTACTCTTTGGTCGAAATCTCGACGTTCAATATTTTCATCTTTGCTAATATTGTAAAGCGCGCGGCCTTGTTGATCAAACATTGTAACACGACGGAAAAAAACCGTGTCGCTGTCTAAAATTAAAATATTTTCGCTAATATTCGGAATGGTGAAGGCGGCATAAAACTTGAGCAGCTGCTGAAAATACCAGCCGACAACTTCGCCAACGTGACTTTTTACTAAGTCGTAAGAGAAGGGAAAGAGCGCCTCGTCAAACCACTCGGCTTTATCGGTGTAGCGCTCTTTGGAAATGACAATGATTCTTCTGGCGCCAACAATTTTCTTGCGCGCTGCGTCAATACAAAATTCGAGTATTGGCAAGTCTTTCGCGTGAGCTGGAATTACAATATCAAATTCAGTCACTGGCGAAAGCTCCGCTTTAAAAAACTACCAGCGGTAATGTGCGAAAGCCTTGTTGGCTTCAGCCATTTTGAAAACTTCTTCTTTTTTCTTTGCTGCCCAACCTTTGTTCTCAAGAGACTCAAGAATTACGTTAACAACTTTGGTTGTAAGGTCTTTACCTTTGATGTTTTCAATACCGAACTTCAACCATTTCAGAGCAAGAGCTGAACCACGGCGAGGAGAAACCTCAACTGGGATTTGGTAAGTTGCGCCACCAATACGACGAGATCTAACTTCAACTTTTGGAATCACATTTTCCAAAGCTTCTTTAAAAATTACGACAGGAGGTTTTTTTAATTTTTGCTCCAATTGATCGAAAGCTGCGTAAACAGATTTTTCGACAACAGATTTTTTGCCGTCATCCATCAAGCGGTTAACAAACCTAGAAACGATTACTTCGCCATATTTAGCGTCAGGGAAAATTTTTCTGACTTTTGCTGCTCTTCTACGCATTTTTTAAGAAATTTATTGTTACTACTTAGGTTTTTGAGCGCCGTACTTAGAACGGGCTTGCTTACGATTTTTTACGCCTTGGGTATCAAGAGAGCCACGAATAATGTGGTAACGAACACCTGGCAAATCTTTTACACGACCACCACGAATCGCCACAACTGAGTGCTCTTGTAGATTGTGACCTTCGCCTGGAATGTAGGCGATAACTTCAAATCCATTAGTTAATTTAACCCGAGCAACTTTACGTAAAGCCGAGTTCGGTTTTTTTGGAGTTGTTGTGTAAACACGGGTGCAAACGCCTCTTTTTTGTGGACAACCCTTCATCGCTGGAACTTTATTTTTCGCGGTCTGTTTGACTCTTGGCTTTCTGATTAGCTGATTAACTGTCGGCATGAATTTGTTGTTTTGTAGAAATTTTAAAAAATGGGGGCGCGCCTTTTAGGAAAGACTAATTCTTAGTCAACTAGGAAAATAACGAGATGAAACGTCATCCCTGATGTGAGGCACCGAGGATCTCGTGAGAAAAACTTCCGAGATCCTCAAAATGCTGATCATTTCAGGGATGATGAATAAGAAATTACAAACTCTTCGCATTATTTGCCAAGTAATCAGCGACGCCTTTTGAGTCAGCTTTCATTCCTTGCTTACCTTTGTTCCAACC
>CAMBFP010000050.1 GCA_945865745.1 Rhizobium sp. Q54
CGTGATTTCTGAAGGACAAAAAGTTGTTGATTTCGTGCGTTCGGGCAAAGGTCCAATGATTATTGAAATGGATACTTATCGCTATCGCGGCCACTCAATGTCTGATCCGGCGACTTATCGCAGTAAAGAAGAAGTGAATTGTAAAAAAGAAAACGACCCAATCGATTCTTTGCGTGAGGCAATTTTAACTAACAAAATCGCGGCTGAAAGTGACATTCAGAAAATAGACGACGCGATTAAGAGCGAAGTTAACGAGATTGTTGAGTTTGCTAAAAACTCTCCAGAGCCAGATGAATCAGAGCTCCTAACTGAAATTTACAATTAATATGCTTAGAAAAATTACAGTCCGCGAAGCTCTACGTGAAGCGATGGCGGAAGAAATGCGCAGTGACAATAAAATTTTTGTAATGGGCGAAGAAGTCGCGGAATATAACGGCGCCTACAAGGTTACTCAAGGTTTGCTCGCTGAGTTTGGCGCGAAAAGAGTGATTGATACCCCGATTACTGAGCACGGTTTTGCTGGCTTGGCTGTAGGTGCGGCATTTGCTGGCCTTCGACCTGTGGTTGAATTTATGACCTTCAATTTTGCAATGCAGGCGATTGATCAAATCATTAACTCTGCAGCAAAAACCTGTTACATGTCTGGTGGACAAGTGCGTTGCCCAATCGTTTTTCGTGGACCAAATGGCGCAGCCTCAAGAGTTGGTGCGCAGCACTCACAATGTTACGCTGCTTGGTACGGTTCGGTGCCTGGATTGAAAGTGGTTTCTCCTTACAGTGCCGCTGATTGCAAAGGCTTGCTCAAATCTGCGATTCGCGATCCAAATCCTGTAGTTTTTCTTGAAAATGAACTCACCTACGGCCTCTCTTTTGAAGAGGATTATGATGAAGATCACATCGTTGAAATCGGCAAAGCAAAAGTTCTTCGCGAAGGAAAAGATGTAACAATTATTGGTTTTTCTTTGGTGGTTAAGTATGCACTTGAAGCAGCAGAGCAACTGGCTTTAGAAGGAATTGAAGCGGAAGTAATTGATCTACGCACAATACGTCCAATCGATCGCGCAACAGTCATTGAGTCAGTGAAAAAAACCTCGCGTTGCGTGACTGTTGAAGAAGGATTTCCATTCGCTTCAATCGGCTCTGAAATAGCCTCAATTATAATGGAAGAGGCTTTCGATTATCTTGATGCTCCGGTAAAAAAACTTGCCTCAGTGGATGGTCCTCTGCCTTACGCTGCAAATCTTGAAAGACTCGCTCTGCCAAAAACTGCAAACATTATTGCGGCAGTTAAAGAAGTTTGTTTTAGGGGTTAATGAAGACCAATTTTCTTTACGATTTTGTTAAGAAAAACAACATCTCAAAACCCATCTTCATCGCCTATTTTACTGCACTAGTAATCATTTCTTATTTTTTCATTTTTACTATTTTTGGTGAGAAAGGATTGGTCAAATTTTTTGCGCTTAGAGGGCAAATCGAAAATAAAGAAATCACCAAGCAAGAGCTTTCATCCAAGATGCAGGCGAAAAAAAATTTGGTTGATGGAATGAGTCCAGACTCTCTAGATCTTGACCTTGTTGATGAGCAATCGCGCAAAGTTCTTGGCTATGTCGGTAAGAATGAAGTGGTAATTTATCCCAACCAAAATGAGGACGAATAATGAATCTAGCTAACGAGATCTACCGAAAATCTTTGCACTTTTTGTTAATTTTAATTCCGATTTTTTTCTGCACTTTTGGTAAGTGGAAAACTTTGGCAATCATCGCTCCAATCACTGCTTTCCTGGTTTCTCTTGATTACTTACGCAAGAATAATCCGCGAATACAAACCATTTTTTTGCGTTTATTTAAAACCATTCTGCGTCCGCATGAAATTGACGGAAATAAACTTTGTGGTGCGAGTTTGGTTTTTCTTGCTGCTTGCATCAACTTTCTCGTTTTTAAAAAAGAAATCGCCGTCACTTCTTTTTCAATCCTGATAATTTCTGACGGATTGTCAGCCATTGTTGGGAAGTCTATTTCAAGTCAGCCATTTTTTGAAAAAACTCGTGCCGGAGCTTTAGCATTTTTTATCAGCGCTTTGGCAGTTTTGGCCGTGTGTGGTGCAGCTTTTCATGTACATCTCTGGTTTTATTTTTTTGGAATTTTCTCTATTTTTTGCGTAACTATGATTGAGGCGCGCCCAAGTCTGCTCGATATTGACGACAATTTTTCTATTCCGATGGCGTTCTCTTTTTTGATGACCGGATTTGGTTTTATGTGGGGCTAAATGCATTTCCCAAAAGATTTTCCTGAAAAATTACGTTCGTCAATTTTGATCTCTGAAGTTGTTGGTAAGCGCGTGAAACTAAAGCAGCGCGGCCAGGAATTTTCTGGTCTCTGTCCTTTTCACAGTGAAAAAAGTCCGTCTTTTACCGCCAATGATCAGAAAGGTTTTTACCATTGTTTCGGATGCGCCGCGCATGGCGATATAATTGGCTTTACCATGAATAGTGAAGGTCTCGAATTTCGTGATGCGGTGGTGAAATTGGCGGATGATTTTGGCATTGAAATTCCCCAAATAAAGTTCGATGAAAATAAAGAAAATCAGCTCGATCGCGACTACTTAATTCTTGAAAAAGCTACGCAGTTTTTTGAAAAAAATTTACACGGAAGCTCTGGATCAGAAGCGCGTAGCTACTTAAATAAACGAGGCCTTAATTCTGCTTTGGCAAAAAAATTCCGCCTCGGTTTTTCATTAAATTCTTACGAAGCACTAACGAATTTTTTAACCGCAAATAACTTCTCACAGCTCGAGATCTCTAGGACAGGAATCATTGGCAAAAATGATCGTGGTAAATTTTACGACAAATTTCGTAACCGAATAATTTTCCCAATTACCGACAAAAAAAATCGCGTGATTGCTTTTGGTGGGCGCGTGCTTGGGCCAGAAATGCCCAAATATTTAAACTCATCTGAAACAGAAATTTTTAAGAAAAATCAAACTCTCTACAATTTTGCGATGGCGCGCAAAGCCATATTTTCCAGGGGCTCAGCCGTGGTAGTTGAGGGCTACATGGACGCAATCGCCTTGGTCAATAGTGGAGTTGAGAATGTTGTGGCCGGCCTCGGAACCGCTCTTGGAGCTGAGCATTTAAAAGAGCTTTTTTACACCACGGATAAAATCATAATTTGTTTGGACGGTGATGCGGCCGGAGTTCGCGCAGCTAAACGCGTCACCGAGATTGCTTTGCCTTTAATTAATGCGAGGAAAAATATCTTTTTCGCTTTGCTGCCAGGAAAAATGGATCCCGACGATTTCGTTAAAAATTTTGGCGCCAAGGAATTGGAGAAGATTTTTAATGCAGCGCCTCCGCTTTCAGAGAGTCTGTTTGAGTTTGCTCTGACTGAGCTTGCGATCGATCGCAGCAAAAAAATTTCTGCTGAAAATAAGGCTAAGCTTGAGGCTAATTTAACCGCTAAAATTGCCGCGATTCAGGATCAGGCATCTAAAAAATATTTTTCTTTATTCGTTAAGGATTTGCTATTCTCAATTGGTCGGGGGCAAAAAAAATCTCCAGAAATTTTTAGCAAAATTACTTTGTTGCCACCAAGAAATTTGGCCGATGATTTATCTAAAAATATCATTGCCTTCATTGTAAAATTCCCAGAATTGGCGCAGTTTCGTGACGATATTTTCGACATTAAAGAGTTATTTCTAAGTAGCGAAAAACTCACTCATTTGAAAGAGCTGCTGATCGAAAATGAAGGAGATGATTTGGCCGAGTTCGCAAATGAAATGGCCGAAATAGAAAATATTGTTGCAAGCCTTGAGGGCATTGATCTAGAGTCGGTTTCAATCAGGTTTCGTCTTCTGCTTCTGAAGGATTTATTACTTAAGGTGGAGGCGCAATGCAGAGAGTCTCTCGGCAAAATTAATGAAGCCGAGACGCACAAGACCGCAATTACAGACCAAAGAATCAAAGAAATTTTCGATTACAAAAACTCACTCCAAGCCATGATTTTGGCTGCGGAGAAGGAATTAATTTAGGAGCAAAAATGGCAGTGAAAAAAGTCGTGAAAAAAGTCGTGAAAAAAGCAGTGGCAAAAAAAGTCACAAAAAAATTACCGGTAAAAAAATCTGTGAAAAAGACAGTGCAAAAAGTTGCGCCGAAAAAAGCTAAGCCAGCAGCAAAGGTTGCTCCAAAAAAAGTTTTCAAAAAGCCTGAGCCAAAAAAATCAGCCGTAAAAAAAGTTGCACCAAAACAGCCCGTGAAAAAAGTTTCACCAAAAAAAGTGGCGAAAAAAGTTTTGCCAGTAAAAAAAGTTGTCAAAAAACCTGAGCCAAAAAAGCCTCTTCCTAAAAAAGAAGTTAAGAAGGTGACAAAGCCGGTAAAGCCAGAGCCCAAGCCAAAGAAAGAGAAAAAAGTTAAACCGCCAAAAGCGCCAAAAGCTCCAAGAAAAGCAAAAGTTAAAGTTCCGGTTAATGACAGAACCATCTTTCTTGCAGAGAGATTTCAGCTGATTCAAGACGTGCGTTTAGCGATTCAAAAACATGACGAAGAAGGTAAAAAATTCTCCGACAAACTTGCTGAAAAATTAAAAAAACTTTTAGCGCTTGGAAAAACTCAAGGCTTTGTAACTCACGATCAAATTAACGATCATATCGATCCAGACACCAATGCGAGTAAGCTCGATCGTATCTTGGACATTCTCTCTGAATTCAAAATTCAAGTTGTCGAAAGAGAAGAGGATGTTGAAAGATTAATGGAAGAAAGTGCTGCCGCTAAGGATGATGAAAAAAGTCAGAAGCGTTCGGAAGACTCGGTAAAAACTTATTTGCGCTCGATGAGCACGGTAAAATTACTGACTCGTGAAGATGAAGTGGCGATCGCGATGCGTATCGAAGAAGGTCGCAATAAAACGATCAGATTCATTTACCAAGGCCCACTAATCATGCGTCACTTCATCGAGTGGTATAATGGCTTGTCGAACGGAACTATTTTGCTTCGTGACATCATTCGCATTGATGAAACTTACAATGCCGAGCTTGAAGAAATTATCAAAAATAACGATCAAGCGACAGAAGAAGAAGATGTAGTTTCGATTATTAATTCTCAGGTTGATTCGGCTTCAGAAAGTACCGAAGAAACTTTGTTCGAAGATGAAGAGCTTGAAGAAATAGATGAGAGTGTTGTCTCTTTTGTTTCGATGGAACGTATTTTGATGCCGAAGATGCTCGATTTATTTCAAAGAATCGCTGACACCTGCCAAAAAATTATCGATAAATCTGAAGAAAAAACTCACGAGCAAATCAAGACGAATAAAGATATTAATCGCCTTAAAGCTGAATTCGAAACCCTGACTACTGAAGTGAGTTTCAACGACTCTCTAATCAAATCTTTGGTTGATCAGGTCTACGAAGCACAACAAAAATTACTCGCGATTGATCTCGAATTATTAAGATGTGCGCAAGAATTTGGTGTTGAGAAATCTGTCTTCCTTAAGAATTACCACGGAGTTGAAGAAGGTGAGGCTTGGTTCAAAAAAGCTGAATTAGTTAGCGACAAAAAATGGCAGAAATTTTTGTTTGGCGGCACAGAAAAAATTCACGAAACACAAAATCGTTTAGGAAAATTTATTAAGATTCTTGGTCTTAGCATCGCCGACTTCAAACTGCTCGTTAATAACGTTCGCAGAAGTCAGGAAGAAGAGTTGCAAGCGAAGAAGGAGATGATCGAAGCAAATCTTCGTCTCGTAGTTTCAATTGCAAAAAAATACACAAACCGCGGCCTGCAATTTTTGGATTTAATCCAAGAGGGAAATATCGGCTTGATGCGCGCTGTCGATAAGTTTGAATATCGTCGTGGTTACAAATTTTCAACTTACGCAACTTGGTGGATTCGCCAAGCAATCACTCGCGCTATTGCTGATCAATCGCGCACGATTCGTATTCCAATTCACATGGTTGAGACGATTAACAAGATCGTTAAAACTTCACGCCAACTTACTCAAGAACTCGGTAGAACGCCAGATGCGCAAGAAATTGCGGATAAACTTTTAATGCCGGTTGATAAGGTTCGTAAGGTTCTTCGTACCTCGAAAGATCCTGTGAGTCTTGAATCGCCAATCGCCGGTGGTGATGACGAAGAAAGTATTCTCGGAGATTTCATCGAAGACAAAACAGCAGTGCTTCCATTTGACGCCGCAGCCTATTTGAAGTTAAAAGACGTGACTGCACAAATGCTTTCATCTCTAACTTCACGTGAAGAGCGAGTGCTGCGCATGCGCTTCGGTATTGGCATGGTCACGGATCACACACTCGAAGAAGTCGGCAAGCAATTCTCGGTAACCCGCGAACGTATCCGTCAAATTGAAGCGAAAGCCTTGAAGAAATTACAGCACCCAAATCGTGCGAAATTGTTTAAGAGCTTTTTGACTGACGTTTAGTTCTTCTGATTTTTGTAGAATAAAAAAAGGCCTGACTCTCAAAAGGAGTCAGGCCTTTTTGCGTTTCGTTATTCTTTTAAAAGGATGAGTAAACAAATGCGAAACTCTGGGGGGATTTGCAGATTTTAGATTGGCAACTTGCTTTAAATCATCATCCTCGAGCAAGTGGGGATCCATTAAAAGTCGCGAGTGCTCGGTGAATTTTCCTGGATTCCCGATCCACAATTTCTAAGTCGCTTCGCTCCTAATAAATTGTAAGTCGGGAATGAAGTTGGATTATTTGTGCGCTATTTTTGTATCCAAAGCAGAAATTTTCTTATCGACTTTCTTTTAGTCTAGTTCAACACATCTCGCATCGAATAAAAACCAGGCTGTTTAGCTGTTCCCCAGATCGCTGCGCGGATTGCACCTTTGGCGAAAATATCGCGACTGGAAGCTTTGTGAGTGAGTTCGATGCGTTCGCCATCTCCAGCAAAAATTACAGTGTGGTCGCCAATGACATCGCCACCGCGTAGGGTTGCGAAGCCGATTTCGCCTTTATTTCTTTTGGCATCTTTCCCAACTCTCGCCATTACAGCATTTTTTTGTAGTTCGATGTGACGACCTTGTGCAACTGCCGCACCAAGAGATAGAGAGGTTCCAGATGGGGCATCAACTTTATTTTTGTGGTGCATTTCAACAATCTCGACATCGAAATCTTCGTGCAAAATTCCGGCAACTTTTTCGGTGAGATTCATTAATAAATTCACCCCGAGAGACATGTTCGAAGACCAAATAATCACCGTGTCTTTGGCGTGCGAAGCGAATTGTTGTTTTTCATTTTCAGAAAATCCGGTAGTGCCGCAGACCAATACTTTCTTTTGCTCGGCGCATTTCTTGGCGATTTCTAAACTTAAAGCCGGTGAAGAAAAATCGATGATTGCGTCACAGCTTTTTACAAATTGATCGAGGTTGGAAGTGGCTTGAGTGTTTGTTTTTTCGAAGCCTAAAAATTCACCAAGATCTTCGCCAGAATTTTTACGCGCGAAGGCTGAAATAAGTTCAGCAACTGAGTCTTGTAAAACTAGGCCAGCAATGGTTCTGCCCATTCTTCCAGTAATTCCGGTTACGCCAATTTTCATAAAATTTCTTTGATTGAGTTGGTAATTTTTTTAAGATCAGACTTGGTGATTGTGAGTGCTGGCATTAGATAAAGACAACTACCAAATGGTCGCAAGAAAATTCCAGAAGCGATGAATTTTTTTCGCAGTTCGAGAATTTTTTCGAATTTGCCTTCAACGTCAATAGCGCCAATAGCGCCGATAACGCGTGGGTTTTTAAAATCTTGTAATTCCTTACGTAAAATCTTTTCAATTGCTGCGGTTTTTTCGGCGTAATTTCCTTGTTCGAATAAATCAAGCGAAGCATTCGCCGCAGCGCAAGCAAGAGGATTGCCCATAAAAGTTGGGCCATGCATTAAAGCAAGATCGAGTGAATTGCCCAAAAATTTTTCGAAGATTTTTTTAGAAGTTAAAGTTGCAGCGAGGCCAACAGTTCC
>CAMBFP010000051.1 GCA_945865745.1 Rhizobium sp. Q54
AACGAAAAAAGTCGCGAAACCCATTTGCTGCAAATTTGGATTTTGCCCAAAGTAAAAGAAATCGCGCCGCGTTACGATCAAAAATCTTTCAGCGGCGAATTTACTCTCGTTGTATCTGGTTCGGGACGTGACGGATCGCTTCAAATAAACCAAGATGCAGAGATTTTTGTCGGTAAATTTTCTGCTCAAAAAACTTTTGATTTTGTAGTAAAAAAAGATCGAAAGATTTGGATTCAAATCGTTTCTGGAAAAATTTCTGTGAATGGCGAGATTTTCGAGAGTGGAGACGCGGCGGCGATAGAAAATGAATCAGAACTCAAAATAATAGCCGAAGGAAATTCTGAGTTTTTGTTGCTTGATCTCTAGGGCCTTCATTCTTGCCTGGGGCTGGTCCAGGATTAGCGAACTCGGAGCAAGAATTGTCGTTTCTTAATTGCCACCTGCGCGGGCAATGACGGATCTGGATTTAATCCTTAGAATCTTTTTGTGTGCCGGTGGCAATAAGGCGATTTGCCATTTCTGGTGTAGTAGTTTTGGTGGTAAAGTTCTGCGGTCCAAAACTGCGTTGCGGGGAATAATTTGGTGGCGATCTTCATTCCTTTTTCTTCAAGAATTTTGATTAATTTTTCAGCGATTATTTTTTGATTTTCGTTCGTGTAAAAAATTGCCGAAAGATATTGTGGGCCGAGATCAGGGCCTTGTCCATTTTCTTGCTCAGGATTGTGAATTTCAAAAAATAATTTCGCTAAATTCTCGAAATTATTTTCGCGAAGATCAAAAATTACTTCGACGGCTTCGAGATGCCCAGACTGTTTGCTACAAACCTCTTCGTAAGTTGGATTTTCGATGTGACCACCAATGTAACCAGAGAGAGCTGATTTAACGCCTTCGGCCTGTTTAAAAAAATATTCCACTCCCCAAAAACAGCCAGCGGCAAAAAAAGATTTTTCAAAATTTTCGTCGAATTTTTCTGCAATGAAATCGAGCGAAATTGAATTAACACAATGGCGCGTGTTCTTGGTGGTAAAGCCTTCGCCGTGAAAAACGTGACCCAAATGTCCGTCGCATTTTTTGCAGATAATTTCTACTCTGCGACCGTCGGCATCGGTAATTTTTTTTACCGAATCAGAAATTTCATCGTCAAAGCTCGGCCAACCGCAGCCAGAGTCGAATTGATCGATGCTTGAAAAAAGTTCAGTTCCGCATTGTTTACACAAATATTTTCCGCGACGATTATTTTCGTAGAATTCCCCGCTAAAGGGTGATTCGGTTCCTTTGTACAGAATTACACGTTTTTCTGCTTCAGTAAGTTTTTTCATAAATGCCTCAAAAATTTCAGACGCTCAAGAAAGCGAAACGACTTAAGAAGTCTTCAAGAAAATGGTTGTTGCGTCAAATAAACGATCCATTTGTTGAGCGCGCAAGAATAGAAGGGTGGCGTTCGCGCGCGGCTTTTAAAATCATTGAAGTCGATCAAAAATTTAAGATTTTTAAAAAAAGAAAAATCGTTGTCGATCTTGGTGCGGCACCGGGCGGCTGGTCGCAATATGCAGTTGCAAAAGTTGGCGAAGGAAATGTTGTTGCGCTAGATTTATTGCCAATCGATCCCTTGCCAGGAGTGAAGTTCTTTGTTGGTGATTTCATGGAATTAGATGCTGCAGAAAAAATTATTTCTTTGCTCAAAACTATTCCTTACAACCGAGGCGGAAGATGCGATGCAGTTATTAGCGACATGGCCGCAAACACTACGGGAGATCATCAAATGGATCACATGCGAATTGTCGATTTGCTCGAAGAATCACTAAATTTCGCTGAGAAAATTTTGAATGATGGCGGATGTTTTGTTGGGAAAATTTTTCAAGGAGGAGATTCGGGCGAGATCTTGCTCAAACTTAAAAAGAGCTTCTCGACGGTAAAATATTTTAAGCCAGATTCGTCGCGCAAAGATTCGTCAGAAACTTATTTGGTGGCGCTAGGTTTTAAGAAAGGCGATAAGAGCGAAGGTTAGCTGAATTAATGTTTATTTTGACGTGTTTATTCAGATTTTTTCTGTGCGGAATTGGCCGGAATCAGCTTGTAAGGACAGTTATTTTCTTCGCCGGTTTTGTAGATTTTGTAAATGCATTTTTCGCCAAAAAATTCTGGGCTCAGGGTATTTTTTATAAGATTGTGCAGCTACCCAGGGCTAGTAAAAGTAATGTTCTAAGCAACATTGCCGCCGGAAATAATTACTAAAATTTTTTGATTTTTTTCTTGAGGATTATTTACCAAGAATTGCTTTGCGCCAGCAATCGCAAGGGCGGAAGTTGGTTCGATTTCTTGCTGCAAACTTTCTGATAATTTTTTCTGCCAGAAAATTATTTCCTCTTCGGAGATTTCCAGAATTCCCGCGATCTGTTTGAGATATTGAAAACAAATCTCGGAAGTGGCTAGAGTTCTGGCGCCGTCAGCGATTGTATTTGGAGTATCTTCAAATCCGATAATTTTTCTTTCGCGTACTGATTGCGCCACATCGTTGGCACTCAAGGGTTCGCAGGCAAATATTTTTGCTTTTGGCGATAAATTCTGCGCTGCTAAAAAACATCCAGAAATTAATCCGCCACCACCACAAGGGGCAAAAATTGCATCGACCTCACCAATCTCTGCAAGCGCCTCAAGGGCAGCTGTGCCTTGGCCAGAGATTACATTTGCATCGCCAGAAGTGTGAATAAAAACATAACCATCTTTTTGTTTTTCTGTTGCTTGCGCATTTACGTCAGATCTTTTTTCGAGCAAAATAACTTCCGCTCCTAAATTTTTTACTGCGGCAATTTTTAGTGGCGAGGCCTTGGTAATCATGTAGATTAAAGCTTTGATGCCGAATTTTTTGCAGGCGTAAGCGATTGCTTGCCCGTGATTTCCAGAGCTTTGTGCGACAATTTTTTCAGGAAATTTTCCGTGTTTTTCTTTGTAACTCAGAACTGCATTAAATGCACCGCGCGCTTTGAATGAGTTGGTTTCTTGTTGATTTTCCATCTTGAAAAAAATCTGCGCGCCGAGCTCTTCGTTTAATTTCTGATCAGAAATTACCGGGGTATTTTTGATGTGATTCTTAATGCGATTTGCAGCAAGCAGAATTTCATTCATATTTTGCAAAAAGCTGAGAGATGTCTTTGAAGGCTTTAAACTCTAGGGCGTTGCCACTTGGATCTAAAAAAAACATTGTCGCTTGTTCTCCGGTTTTTCCTTTGAAGCGGATGTATGGCTCGATCACAAATTTGATTTTTGCCGTCTGTAATCTGTCAGAAAAATCGTGCCATTTCTGCCATTCAAGAACTACGCCGAAATGCGGGACGGGAACGCCGTGACCATCAACATGATTAACGATCACTTCATTTTTTTCGTGGCGCAAATGAGTAACAAATTGATGCCCAAAAAAATTCCAATCTATCCAATGCTCATTCGACCGACCCTCTTCGAGCCCGAGAATCTTGCCGTAGAATTGGCGCGTTGCGCTTAAGTCGTTTACCGGAATTGCAAGGTGGAATGGCTGGAGAGACATTTATTGGAGAGGTATTTATTTAATTTCGAAAATTGCATCAACTTCAACAGCAACGCCGAAAGGAAGAGAGCCTGATCCAACTGCGGCACGAGCGTGTTTGCCGGCATCGCCGAGAGCCTCAACCATTAGGTCGGAAGCGCCGTTGGCAACCGCTGGATGATCTTTGAAATTGGCGTCGCCATTAACAAAAATTCCGAGTTTAATGCAACGAACTGTGCGTTCTAAATCTCCGTCACAAGCAACTTTGAGTTGAGCAAGGATATTTATGGCGCAAAGGCGGGCGGCTTTTTTGGCATCTTCAGCAGAAATTTCTGAACCAACTTTCCCGATGAATTGCAACTTGCCAGCTTCGATTGGAAGTTGCCCAGAAACGAAAACCACATTGCCAGATTTTACGAATCCGACGTAGTTAGCGACTGGTACGGCTGGAGTTGGGAGAGTGATTCCGAGCGAGGTTAGTTTTGATTCGATGTTCGACATTTTAGTTAAATTTAAAGTTAGGGCTAAGTCCGTTATCTCCGACGCTTTTGCGTCAAAAATGACGACACTTTCGCGTCAAGAATGACGACACTTTTGCGTCAAGAATGACGACACTTTTGCGTCAAGAATGACGACGTTTTTAGTTTTTATTTTCCAACGATTCCGAGTTTTTTAAAGAGGTTTTGATCCCTTTCCATTTCAGGGTTTGACGTAGTTAAAAGTTTTTCGCCGTAGAAAATTGAGTTAGCTCCTGCCAAGAAACACAAGGCTTGAGTCTGTTCGTTCATATTTTCACGACCCGCCGAAAGGCGCACCACTGACTTCGGCATCATGATTCGAGCGACGGCGATGGTGCGAATAAATTCAAACTGATCGAGTTCTTGTTCTTGTATTTCGGCGAGCGGAGTGCCGGCTACGCGCACAAGCATGTTGATTGGAACTGATTGTGGATGCTGCGGTAAATTCGCTAAAACGATCAACATTTTGGCGCGATCTTCGCGGGTTTCGCCCATTCCAACAATGCCGCCGGAGCAAACATTTAGACCGGCTTCGCGTACGTTTTTTAAGGTGTTTAGGCGATCTTCAAATTTTCTTGTCGTAATAATTTCTGAATAAAATTCTGGCGAAGTGTCGATGTTGTGATTGTAGTAATCGAGACCCGCTTCCTTGAGTTTCTTGCTTTGCGAGTCGGTTAACATGCCGAGAGTCATGCAAGTTTCGAGGCCGGTTTTTTTCACTTCGTCAACGATGTGACAGATTTTTTCGACGTCGCGGTCGTGTAAATTTCTCCAAGCTGCGCCCATACAAAATCTCGATGCGCCCCCTTTTTTCGCGGCGTTGGCGGCTTCTAGAATTTTATCGATCGCCATTAAAGATTCTTTTTCGAGCCCGGTATTGTAGTGCGCAGATTGTGGACAATACTTGCAATTTTCTGGGCAAGAGCCGGTTTTGATGCTTAGCAGCGTGCTGATTTGTACTGCGTTTGGATTGTGAAACTGGCGATTAATTTCTGCCGCTTTGAACATTAAATCGTTGAAAGGCAGGGCGAAAAGTTTTGAAACTTCTTCGACAGAAAAATCGTGGCGAGTGCCTGAATCGTAAGATGAAATTGGTATTTCAGTAGTTGGCTTGTGAAGTTCTTTCATTTTTTAATCAGTTAAAAATCCGCTTTCTTTTAGGATCGATTTTGCGTCGCTACCTTTTAAAAATTTTAAAAATTCGCGCGCCACTTCCATGTTATCGCCGGCGATTACTAGAGATTGGTAGAAAATATCCTCACCTCTACTTTTAGCGAGAATTTGTAAGTTTGGTTCGTTTTTAACTTGGCTTGCAAGCAAGAGGGCGTAGTTCTGACTATCGCTTTTGATATTGGTCAGTAGCGTTGTTTTGTCTTCGGTTAATTTGCCAAAAAGGTTTATGTCAATTAGCCCGAGAGGTGAAAGAAAATTTCTTGCGAAGAAGCCTGAGCTCGTTCCTTCATTGTCAATAATCAGAGTTGCTTTGGCTCGATCCAAAGCTTTTAAAACATTTTCGAGTGAGGAATTAGAGGGGCGGCCAATGTTTGTTTTTGTGGTGACTAGTACGAGTTTGTCGCGAGCGATGAAGCCGATGTTGTAGACATCAACAAGACCTTTTTGACGAAGAGCTTCTATCCATTGCGGATGTGCGGAAATGAAGATGTCGGCCGGCTCTCCAGAATCGATTTCGGCGATTAAATCAGCTGATGAATTGAAGTTAACCGAAACATTTGTGCGCGATTTTTGTGAATAAATTCGTGCGATTTTTGTGAGGGCCAAAGCAAGATTTGGTTCGGCAAAAACCGTGAGATTTCTGCCGCCATTGGTAGCGTAAGAATTTTGCGAGCTAAGAAAAATTAGCGGAATGATCAGAAAAAAAATTCTGCGCATTTTACACTGCTAACATTTCTTGTCGGTCGGAATCGATTTCGTTAAAAACGCCTTCCCAAGTTCCGATTGTTGAAGATTTGCTATATTCAGTGACGCGATTTTCGAAGAAATTTGTGTGCTCAACGCCATTCAAAATTTCATCAAGCCAAGGAAGTGGATTGACATCGATCATGTAAATATCTTTGAGACCGAGTTGATTTAGACGGCGGTCAGCAATGTAGCGAATGTAGCGCTTTACTTCGCGCGAAGTGAGGCCTTCGATATTGCCCATTTCGAAAGCAAGATCAATGAAAGCATCTTCAAAATGCACGATTGTGGCGCAGGCTTCGTAGAGTCTGCCCTTCAATTCTTCATCCCAAACCTCAGGGTTTTCTTGGCAAAAAGCTCTGAAAAGTTTAATGATGGAATTCGTGTGAAGAGTTTCATCGCGCACTGACCAGGACACGATTTGACCCATTCCTTTCATTTTTCCGAAGCGTTGGAAATTTAATAAAATCGCGAAAGAAGCAAAAAGTTGCAGGCCTTCGGTAAAGCCGCCGAAAACAGCAAGAGTGGTTGCAATGTCTTTTTTGGTAGAGACGCCGAACTTGTGCATGTAGTCGTATTTATCCTTCATCTCTTTGTATTTCATGAAGGCGGAATATTCGGCCTCAGGCATTCCAACAGTGTCGAGAAGATGAGAATAGGCGGCAATGTGAATCGTTTCCATGTTAGAAAAAGCCGAGAGCATCATTTGGACTTCGGTTGGTTTGAAGACCTGAGAATAATGCTTCATGTAGCAGTTATTCACCTCGATGTCAGCTTGCGTAAAAAAGCGGAAAATTTGTGTTAAAAGATTTTTTTCGCTTGCAGTTAAATTGTGTTTCCAATCTCTCACATCGTCAGCTAAAGGCACTTCTTCTGGAAGCCAGTGAACTTGTTGTTGTGTTAGCCAGGCATCGTAAGCCCAAGGGTAGTTGAAAGGTTTATAGGTTGGTTTCGCATCAAGAAGAGACATGATTTTTAAAAATCAGATTTAAGGGATTAGGAATGGGAAACTAAAATTAGTGTCAGCAATTGCAAACCAGAAATTTGGTTTTTAGGTTAATAACCGAGTAAATTACTCAGGTTCTCAAAAATCTTAAATCATAATATTCATGTCAGTCCTAGTTGGAAAAAAGGCCCCAGATTTCACTGCCTCAGCAGTAATGCCAAATAACGAAATCAACGATAAGTTTAACCTTCATTCTTTCCTCAAAGGCAAGATCGGTGTTTTATTTTTCTACCCACTTGATTTTACTTTTGTTTGCCCTTCCGAAATCATCGCTTTTGACAATCGCTTGAAAGAATTCAAAGACCGCGGAGCAGAAGTAATTGGCGTTTCTGTTGACTCAAAATTTTCTCACTTAGCTTGGAAAAATACCGAAGTTAATAAAGGTGGAATTGGCCAAGTTCAATATCCCCTGGTTTCTGATTTAACTAAATCAATCGCTCGTGATTACGACGTTTTGATGGGCGAAGCAGTTGCTCTTCGTGGAACTTTTTTGATTGATCAAGAAGGCGTTGTTCGTCACCAAGTTGTGAATGATCTTCCACTTGGCCGCAATATCGACGAAGCGATTCGCATGGTTGATTCACTTAAATTTTTCCAAGAGCATGGCGAAGTTTGTCCGGCCGGTTGGAACAAAGGTAAGCAAGGAATGAAAGCTGACTCGAAAGGCGTCGCTGATTACTTGGCAAATAATGCGAAGAGCTTGTAATTTTTTATTCATCATCCTTTAAATGATCGGCATTTTGAGGATCTCGGAATTTTTTCTTACGAGATCCTCGATGCTTCACATCAGAGATGACGTTTCATCTCATTATTTTCCTAGTTGACTAAGAATTAGTCTTTCCTAAAAGGCGCGCCCCCATTTTTTAAAATTTCTACA
>CAMBFP010000052.1 GCA_945865745.1 Rhizobium sp. Q54
TCAGGTTAGTCAACAAGACCTAATTAACGCAGCAAATGACGGCTTCCGCAAGCTCGGACGTAAAGCGAAATTAATCAGGAGCTTTGGCGCTGATATTGATCACCCTATTCATCCAGGGCTTCGGGAAAGTGAATATTTGAAATCGATTACTTTCTCTCTCTAGCTATATTTTTTCCGTGTCATCCACGCGAAGACTGGTATCAAGGAAGGCTCACAATTTGTTAGAAACTTTTTCTGGATCCCCGCCTTCGCGGGGATGACCTAGACAACACGAGGTAATTACTTAGTTGCGAAAGCTCTTGCCTGCTGATCAAACCACAAGGCATCTTCAACCGATTTCACCTTTCGATGCGAAATTTTATCCAAAGTTTTCGCAACAATTTTTGTGATTTGATCGAAAGAAATCTCTCCGCGCAAAAATCTTTCCACCGCAACTTCATTCGCTGCATTAAGTACCGCAGGTGCTGATCCATCTGTCTCCAAAGCCTCACGACAAATCTTCACTGCTGGAAATTTTTTCTCATCAACGGCAAAAAATTCTAACTTTTTTACCTTCGCTAAATCGAGTTGTTGATGCTTGATCTTCATCCGTTTTGGAAAAGTAAGCGCGTAAGAAATCGGCACCTTCATGTCTGGCATGCTAAGTGCAGCAAGACTTGATCCATCTTGGTAATTTACTAACCCGTGCACAATTGATTGCGGATGAATTAAAATTTTAATCTGCTCTTTAGAAACTGGAAAAAGATGAAAGGCCTCAATCGCTTCTAAGCCTTTATTCATCATTGTCGCCGAGTCGATCGAAATTTTCGCACCCATTGACCAATTTGGATGTTTTAATGCTTCAGCAATCGAAATTTTCTTGGGATCTTTTTTGGAATTAAAGAAAGGACCACCCGATGCTGTAAGTGTTATAGATTCAATCGCCTCAAGATTTTCATTTTCAAAAATCTGAAAAATTGCGTTATGCTCAGAATCAACCGGCAGAATTTTTACTTTATTTTTTGCCACTGCCGCCATCAAAAATTCTCCGGCGCAAACCAGCGATTCTTTATTAGCTAAAGCAATATTCGATCCCGCTTCAATTGCTGCAAGGGTTGGCAACATTCCTGCCGCGCCCATAATTGCCGAAATCACCAAATCACATTTTATTTTTGCTACTTCAAGAATTGCTTTTCGACCGCAAAGAACTTCGCATTTCTTTAAATTTTTTAGCGCAAATTTTAACTCAGAAAATTTTTTTTCATTTTCGATCACCACGTAAGAAGGCTTGAGCAACAAGGCTTGAGCGATTAAAGTCTTCACATCATTTCTTGCCACAAGCGCAACTACCGAGAAATTTTTTGAATCATTGTTAATTACTTCAACGGTGTTTTTTCCGATCGATCCAGTTGATCCAAGAATGGAAATTCTTTTCATGATTTTGAGTTCAAATAATAAAAAATGACGATTGCACAAACCATGTTCATCTGAATAAAACAAACTCGAAACTAGAAATCTCGATACCTCGCCCAAACTAAGCAGAAGCATTGTTTAGCTCATCAAGAAAAAGAAATTATTTCTCAAAAAAGTTCGAAATAGAACGAGTTAAATCTATAATTCGACTCAAAGAATTGAACAATCTCTATGCCAAAAGCAGACCTAATCGAAACTAATATTTCAAAAATCTATCCACCGCGCGGTCGATTGTGTCGAACTTGCCACCGCCCACTTGCAACACCGCTAGATTTCTTTGCACTAGACCGTTCGGTAAAAATCTGAACGGGCCATCGATTCCGTCGAAACCATTTACCGGTGGATTTTCGTAACCGATAAAATCAGCAATTTTCGGAGCTTGCAATCTTCCGCTGCGGTTGGCGAGTTCGATTGAGACGGCGGTTAAATCGTAAACGAGCGAAGAAATACGTGGCGGAAATTTGTTAAAATTTTGGTAGTAAGCGCGCTCGAAATTTCGGAATCGGCTATTTTCTGGAGCAGGAAACCAGGCGCCAAGAAGATTTGAATCATTAGCAATTGCGATTTCGTCCCACTGACTTGTGCCAATTAGCTGAAAATCACGCTCGTCCTTATTTAACTTCTTCAAAGCGGCAGCAATTTTCGACAGCAATTTTCCTGACTCTGGAACAAAAATAATTTGTGGATAGATGCGATCTTTATCGACAAGCACCACATCTTTTTTGAGTTTGCTTTTTCCGTCAGTTAAATTTGGCGACAAAGTGAAGGCATTAACAACGCGCTCTACAGCGCGATCAATATTGGCTCCATTAGTCTCGTAAAATTCTGAGGTGATCATATTTCCGTCACGATCACGAACAATTTTACTAAAAAGACTTGAGATCGTCCGACCATATTGACTATTCGGCGCAATGGTCGCGAAGTTCGACTTACCCTGATCTATTCCATATTCGATAATTTTGTCCATCTGTGCTTCAGGCAAAATTCCCGCTAAAAAAACTCCGCCATCTGAGTTAATTTTCCCGATTAATTCTTGATTGTTGGTAAGTGAAATCACGGTGATTCCATTGCGCTTCGCTTCATTCTCAATAGCTAGAACCGCTTGACTAAATACCGGCCCAATTACGATTTTAATTTTACGATCTACGATCTGCTTAAAAGCCTCTTGTGCTTCGTCTGCAGTGTCTTTCGAATCAATTAAAACTAGCTCGATAGCGTTGTTGTGATCATTATCAAAAAGCGATATTGTTGCAGCGTTGAAAAGGCTCCAACCCAAATCTTTATTTTTGCCAGAGAATGGTAAAAATAATGCAACCTGGGTTTTCTTTTCTTCGATTTTTGACGTCTGCAAATTTTTCGATTCAAACTGATCGTGAGTTGTTGACTCAGAAATTACCGGAACTTTAACAACAGGCTCAGGTATCTTGTGCTCTATTTTGGTAACGGATTGACATCCAAAAAGAAGCAGAACTAAAAGCGGCAGAAATTTTTTCATAAAATAAAACTAAGTAAGGGGATACAGTTCAAAATGCTCGATCTTTCACTCAAAACTCAAGCAATAAAACTTGAAAGCGCACTATACGTCGTGGCTACGCCGATTGGTAATTTGAACGACATTACTTTGCGCGCTTTGCAAGTTTTAACTTCAGTTGATTACGTAATTTGCGAAGATACTCGCCTTTCACTGCGCCTGCTTCACGCCTATGAAATAAAAGGTAAGAAGACGTTAACTTACAATGATTTCAGTGAAGAAAGAATGCGGGAAAAAATTTCGCATTTACTCCTCGAAGGAAAATCTCTCGCTTTAATTTCTGACGCAGGAACGCCGCTAATTTCTGACCCAGGCTATAAATTAGTAAATTTTCTACGAGCAAGAAATCAAAAAATAATTCCAATTCCTGGCGCGTCTTCATTGACCTCAGCGCTTTGTGCTTCTGGCCTCGCCTGCGATAATTTTTTGTTTCTTGGATTTTTACCAACAACAAAAAATGCTTGCGAAAAATTACTAAAATCTCTGCCAAAAAATTTTACTTTTGCTTTTTTTGAATCAGCAAATCGCGTTGTCGAAACATTAGAAATAATTTCTGAAACTCTTGGAGAGCGCAGAGTTTGCGCGGCGCGCGAGCTCACTAAAATTCACGAAGAAATCGTCACTAAAGAATTAAAAATCCTGCAAGAATTCTTCAACGAAAATTCTGGAAAGTTGCGCGGCGAATTTGTGATTCTTGTCGAAAAGGCAAAAAAAGATGAGAAAAATTTCTCTGAAGAAGATTTACAAAATGAAGTAAGGGCTTCATTAGCAAGAGGCGAAAGCCTCAAAAATCTCTCGCAAAATTTAGCGGAGACATACGGAATACATAAAAAAGAAATTTACCAACTGGCCTTAAAACTAAATAAATAGTCATTCTTAGTCTGTCGAAACATGGTGAATCACTTACTTTCGATAAGCTCAGGGTGCTACGATAAAATTCAAAAAATGAAAAATATTCTTACTTACCGCGGTATCTCGCCAACAATTGATTCATCTGCTTTTGTGGCACACACAGCAGTCATCTCGGGCGACGTAAAAATCGGCAAAAATTCTGGAATTTGGTATGGCTGCGTGTTGCGTGGCGACGTTACTAAAATCACCGTCGGCGAAAATACTAATATCCAAGATAATACTGTTTTGCACGGCACCAGACCTAATCACGCCCAAAATAAAACAGGAGCAGAAGGCGCGCCAGTTTTGATCGGAGATCATGTTACAATCGGACACAATGCCATTATTCACGCTTGCATTATCGAGGATTACGCCTTTGTTGGCATGGGCTCAATCATCATGGACTTAGCCCGAGTTGAAAAGTTTGGAATGCTTGCAGCTGGCGCCGTACTTACTCCGGGAAAGATTGTAAAAAGCGGGCAAATCTGGGCGGGAAATCCGGCAAAATATTTTCGCGACATGACTGAGGCCGAAAAAAATTACATCAAAATCTCTTCAGATAATTACGCAGAACTAGCCCGTGAATATAAATCTAATTAGTCGGCGCTGAATTACTCGCTCCTAAAATTAACACCTTTTAAATCGATAAATTTTGTCGACTTATTTTTTGGAAAAAAAGTCGAGATTTAGGAAGACTCTGGAAATTTTTTGTCAGTCCAAATTGCTTGAAAGTGCGTAGATTTAACTACACTTACTTTCTCGCAATTTGGCCTTCCTAAAAATTTTTATTCGTTATTTCTTCAGGTCAAAACGATCTAAATTCATTACCTTTGTCCATGCTTTGACAAAGTCTTTTATGAATTTTTCTTTACCGTCATCAGCCGCATAAACTTCAGCAATTGCACGAAGTTCAGAGCTTGAACCAAAGACTAAATCAACAGAGGTTGCCTTCCATTTAAGTTCACCGGTTTTTCTGTCGCGACCTTCGTAAACTCCATCCAAAATATCAGACTTTTTCCACTCGGTTGACATGTCGAGCAGATTTACGAAGAAGTCATTGGTGAGCACTCCTGGTTTTTTAGTGAGAACTCCAAATTCAGATTTATCCGCATTTGCGCTCATTGCTCTCATTCCTCCAACTAAAGCAGTCATTTCTGGCACAGTTAAATCAAGCATGTAAGCGCGATCAATCAGTGAATTAATCGGTGAAATCACATCGCTCTTGCTATGATAATTTCTGAATCCATCAGATTTAGGCTCTAACACGGCGAATGATTTAACGTCGGTTTGCTCTTGCGAAGCATCACCGCGACCAACTTGGAAAGGAATTTTAACATTAATTCCAGCGTCGTGAGCTGCTTTTTCAATTGCAGCTGAACCGCCAAGCACAATCACGTCAGCAAGAGAAACTTTCTTGCCGCCACTCAAATTCTTATTAAAATTCTTCTGAATCTTTTCTAAGACGCTCAGCGTTTTAACCAAATCTTCCGGATTATTAACTTCCCAGTTCTTTTGCGGCTCTAGACGAATACGCGCTCCATTTGCTCCGCCACGCATGTCAGTAGAGCGGAAAGATGCAGCTGAAGCCCAAGCAGTTCTAACAAGTTCAGATTTGCTTAATCCAGATTTCAGAATTTGTACTTTTAGATTTTCAGTCTCAGAAGCATTGATTAGAGGGTGCTTAATCGAGGAAATTGGGTCCTGCCAAGATAAAACTTTTTTTGGAGATTCTTTCCCGACATATCTAGCACTTGGCCCCATGTCACGATGAGTAAGTTTGAACCAGGCGCTGGCAAAAGCCTTTTCGAATTCTTTTGGATTTTCTTGGAAGCGTTTTGCGATTTTTTTGTATTCAGGATCGAATTTTAATGACATGTCAGTTGTTAGCATAACTGGCGCATGTCTTTTGCTAAAATCGTGAGCATCAGGAACTAAGTTTGAGGCTCTTTTGTCGCTAGGAATCCATTGAATTGCACCACCCGGACTTTTGGTTTTTACCCAATCGAAGGCAAAAAGATTTTCAAGATAATCATGCGTGAAAGCTGCTGGGCTAGAAGTCCAAGCGCCTTCTAATCCGCTTGTAACAGTATCAATTCCTTTGCCACTTCCGCATTTATTTTTCCAGCCCATGCCTTGATCTTCAATAGCCCCGCCAGCAGGATCAACGCCAACGCACTTTCCTGGATTATGTGCGCCGTGAGTTTTACCAAAACTATGTCCACCAGCAATTAGAGCCACGGTTTCTTCATCATTCATCGCCATAAGACCGAAAGTCTCGCGTATTTGATGAGCTGCGGCAATTGGATCTCCATTACCATTTGGACCTTCTGGATTTACGTAAATCAAACCCATGGTTGTTGCGCCAAGCGGTTTTTCAAGTTTGCCGTTTTTGTCGAAACGATTACTTGCCATGAATTTATTTTCCGGACCCCAGTAAACTAAATCTGGCTCGAAGTCATCAGTTCTGCCACCAGCAAATCCCATAGTCTTAAAGCCCATTGATTCAAGCGCAACATTGCCAGAAAGAACCATCAAATCAGCCCAAGAAAGTTTGCTGCCATATTTTTGTTTGATCGGCCAAAGTAAGCGTCTTGCCTTATCGAGATTGGCGTTGTCTGGCCAGCTATTAAGAGGCTCAAATCTTTGTTGTCCGCCGCCAGCACCGCCGCGACCATCTTCAGTTCTATAAGTTCCAGCACTGTGCCATGCCATACGAATAAAGAATGGACCATAATTTCCATAATCAGCTGGCCACCAATCTTGTGAGGTAATCATCACTTTTTTGATCTCTTTTTTCAGAATGTCGATGTCGAGTTTGGCAAATTCTTTTGAGTATTCGTAATTACTGCCGTAAGGGCTTGATTCGGCTGAGTGTTGACGAAGAGGTGAAAGATTAACTTTATTTGGCCACCAAAATTCATTTGGTTTTATCTCTCTTTTAGTGAGATCTAAGTGATTTGAATTGCTTGAGCAACCAGCAATTGTAAGGGATGTGATGATTAGAAATTTGTTTAATTTCATGAGTGATTCTAATTGTTAATGACGTAGGGAGTATTTTTCATTGTTAGTGAACAAGCCTGAAACTTTTACTAACCTTTTTCAAAAGCCACTAAATTTATTTTAAGAATGTTCAAAAAGAATCAACGCTACGTTGCCCCCCAATTTCTAAAAACCTTTTTCCTCTCAGATTGATGTAAATTCAGTGTAATTTGCAGCGACGGCGTTTGTAAAAAAGAAGATTGATGTGGACTTGTTGAGGTTTGCTAAATCACAACACTCGCCATTCGAGGGGGGTTAGGATTTTGTGAATAAGACTCCAGAGGTCTCGACTCCGCTCGACCGGCGAAAAGTCTGGAAGAGCAACTTAGCTCGACCGGCGAAAAGTCTGGGAGAGCAACTTAGCTCGACCGGCGAAAAAAATGGGAGCAAAACTCCGCTCGACCGGCAGAAAGGCCAAGGCTACAAAACTTCGCTCGACCCCGGCGAAAGTGCCGGGAGTAAGGCTCAGCTCGATCGGCAAAAAGGCTAAGACTGCGCACTAGGGCAGTGTGCAGGTATTCATTACAATCCAAGCTCCAGCAGCGCCGCATTTTTTTATATAATTTTTGTCAAAATCTGAACCAGTACAAGCTTTCCCGTAAACCGTTTGTCCGAACCAGGCATTCCA
>CAMBFP010000053.1 GCA_945865745.1 Rhizobium sp. Q54
TAATCTTCAAGATTCTTTTCCTGAGCTGGTTCGAGCTCGCAAAACTTTCTGATTTCGTTGAAGGCGGAATTTTTTTTCAGTTCGATCTGCATTATAAAAAAAACTTAGAGCCCAGCCCAAGGAAAAACCGGGAAAAATGAAGGCGCGGCCTTGTAGGAAAGGCTCTTAAACTTGCAATTAAAACTTCAATTTCTATCCAGACGCGCCCCTTATTTGTGTCGCTTTTCGACAAGCTCAGGGCGACAAGTCATGCTTAAGCTTGTTGAAGCATGATATCCGTTTTTCTTAATCAACCTCCCATCAATTTTATGAAAATTTCTCCAAAAGTTAAAAAGATTTTGTCGCACTACGAATCAGACAATCCGGGCACCAAAGCAAATTTGGCGCGCATCTTGATGCATGGTAAACTTGGCGGCACTGGTAAAGTATTAATCCTGCCGGTTGATCAAGGTTTTGAGCATGGCCCAGACAGAAGTTTTGCGGTTAATCCTGCTGCCTACAATCCTCACTACCACTTTCAACTTGCAATCGATGCTGGTTTAAACGCTTACGCCGCGCCTCTTGGCATGATCGAAGCTGGCGCTGATACATTTGCTGGAGCGATCCCAACAATTTTGAAGGTGAATTCTTCCAACTCACTTCACAACGGCGGAACCGCGCCACATCAAGCAACAACAGCTTCGGTAAAAGATGCTTTGCGTCTTGGTTGTTCGGCAATTGGTTTCACGATTTACCCATCTTCTGACGCAGCTTTTGACATGTTCGAAGAAATTCGTGAAATGTCTGAAGAAGCGAAATCTTACGGGATTGCAACAGTAATATGGTCTTACCCACGCGGCGGCGATCTTTCAAAAATCGGCGAAACCGCAATGGATATTTGTGCTTATGCAACTCACATCGCAGCCTTACTTGGTGCTCACATAATCAAAGTTAAGCCACCAACCCAAGCCCTAGAAAATCTTGAAGCGATTAAGGTTTACGAAAAAATTAAAATCCCAGTCGCAACTCTTGAAGAACGCATCAAGCACATCATCAAATCTGCTTTTGATGGCCGTCGTATTGTTGTCTTTTCTGGCGGCAATGCCAAAGGCGAAGATGAAATCTACAACGAAATTCGTCAAATCTATAAAGGTGGCGCGAATGGCTCAATCATTGGCCGCAACACCTTCCAACGTCCAAGGGAAGAAGCTTTGAAGATGCTAGACAATATCATCAAGATCTACTTAGGAAAATTCTAACTTTAGGGATAAGGGGTTTAATCGCCCCTTACACCTTATGCCTCTCCTCTCCCTCAAGAATCTCTCCATCTCCTTTGCCAATCAGCAAGTTGTTAAGGCTTTTTCCTTCGATCTTTCTGCGCAAAAAATTACCGCATTAGTTGGGCAAAGTGGATCAGGAAAATCACTCACTGCTCTTGCAATTCTTGGCTTGGTACGCAAAGCAAAAATCTCCGGCGAAATAATTTTTGCAGGAAAAAATCTGCTCACATTAAGCGAAAAAGAATTTTGTAAAATACGCGGCAAAGAAATCGGAATGGTTTTCCAAGATCCAAGTAGCTCACTTAATCCTCTGCATAAAATCGGCAAACAAATCGCCGAGGCGATCACGATTCATCAACCAAAAATTTCAAAAAAAGATTTACAAAATCGTATCGCTGAGTTGTTGAAGATGGTTGAACTCGAATCAGTTAGCACAAGACTTAACGACTATCCTCACCAATTTTCTGGCGGACAAAAACAGCGAATAATGCTGGCAATCGCCCTCGCCAATAATCCAAAAATCTTAATAGCTGATGAGCCCACAACTGCGCTCGATATCAAAATTCAAAACGAAATTTTAGATTTGATTTTACGTCTGAAAAATGAGCTCGGACTTTGCGTTTTATTCATCACTCACAATCTGCGCGCGATAGCAAGAATCGCCGACGAGGTGATTGAAATAAAAAATGGACAATTGATCAAAAACCCGCTGGTTGAGCGAAGTCGAAACCAAGAGAAGGTTCCTGCCGCTGACCTTGGTTTCGACTCCGCTCAACCGGCGGTCTTTATGTCCGAAGCGTTGAGCTGTGTGCTTGAGGTAAAAAATCTTTCGGTCGCCGTAAAAAAATCTCAGCTACTTTCTGACATAAATTTCTCTCTCAACCTTGGTGAAAATCTCGGCATCATCGGCGAAAGCGGATCAGGAAAATCAACATTGGCCCTCGCCTTATGCGACCTAATTTTGTCACATATTTCAACTCAGGGAGAAGTAAAATTCTTCGGCGAAAAAACTTGGGCAAAAAATAATTTTGAATTGCGCCGCGAAGTGCAAATCGTTTTTCAAGATCCCTTCGGAAGCCTTAATCCACGAATGATCGTGAAGGATATTATCGAAGAAGGCTTGGTGATTCACAAACTTGCCAATCACTCACAACTCACCACTATTTTTAAACAAATTCGTCTTCCCCTTGATCTCCAAACTCGCTACCCTCACGAACTCTCTGGCGGACAACGTCAACGCGTCGCCATTGCACGCGCTTTGATTTTAAATCCCAAAATTTTGATTCTCGACGAGCCAACTTCAGCCCTTGATACATCTACTCAAAGCGAGATCATCAATCTTCTCTTAGAAATCCAACAAACTCACAAAATTTCTTACATTCTGATTTCGCACGACCTCGATATCGTAGCACAAATCGCTGATCAAACTTTAACTTTAAACGACGGCAAAATAGTTAGCTAAGAACTATAAAAACTTGTCTAGGTACTAAGTTAGTTTGCCTTGGGTTAGTTTGCCCTAGGTTATTTTTATTTTATATTTTCTGCTTAAGTAGGTTGCGATCGATTCTCTTTCTTCAGTGGTGAGGGCGCGACTATAAATTATAATCTCTGCAACATCTCCATTTAAATAACGTCCGGCGCCCAGGGTTTGAAGAGATCCAATATTAACTCTGGTTGGAGATGTGAGCGCTGAAGTTCCAGCTGATGAGGATGAGGCTAGGGCAGTTTTTCCTCCATCTGCATATAATTTTATAGCTCCACTAGATTGAGTCCTTGTGAAAAAAACCATATGCGCCCTTCCATCGTTATAGCTTCCATCGTCATAAATTGTCGTATCTGGGTTTCCGGTTCCAGCAAGAATTCTTCCACTTTTCTGGATAGTAAGACCAAAATCATTTGCCACTCCGCCAACTTCAGCATCAAATATTCCAGCGCCACCATACCAATTAGTACCGGTAAGTGTGGAGCCACCAGTCGTTTTAAAAACGGCGATTATTGTAAAATCTTCACTTATCTCTCTTGAGATGTATAAATAATCGTCAAGGCCATCAAACCTTACTGCTGGAATCGCACCATCAAAAATATATTCTTTAAAAAGTGGCCTAAGACTTATTGTTCCTTGAATTGCGTTGTTCTGAGTTGTGGATTGTTTGCCATTGTCATACCAAATTTCAATTGTCGAACCATCTATTTGCGCATTACTATCAAAACTAGTTTTAAGAGAAGTTTCATGCCACGACATTAGATCTTTAATTCCAGCAACTGGTGAAGATTGGGTGAGAGATCTTGCCGACATTAATCCCGACTCTTTAACTAGTCTTGTGGATTGAGTGATTCCAGCAATCAAAATCCCGATTACTAGAATTACGATTGAAATCTCGATCAAAGAGAAAGCAGAGTTTTTTTTCATTATCGCAGTAAGTTATTTTAGTCATTGATAACGCTAGGATATTCTAATGTTATCAATAAATTTATTTGTAATAGATCAGATGAAGAGCTGATAAAAACTCCTGATCTATTTTGTCAGTTTTAATCAAATTAAGTGTGTGCGTTGTGAACGCGCCTTAATTATTTTTTACACAAAATAATCCAGTATTTAACTCGATGAAAAAACCCGAATTGCTTTTACCAGCTGGAACTCTTGATCGCCTAAAAACTGCAATTCTTTACGGCGCCGATGCTGTTTATTGTGGCACACCTGACATGTCACTTCGCGTTAAGTCTGGCTTCACTTTGGAAGATGTTGTCGAGGGCATTAAATTCGCTCACTCTCACGGCAAAAAAGTTTACCTGACGCTCAATCTTTTTTCTCACAATAAAGACATCGAGAAACTGCCACAGTTCATCGAAACCGTTAAAGCGGTAAAGCCTGATGGGCTTATCATTTCTGATCCCGGCGTTTTTCAGTTTGTTAAAGAACATGCACCAGACTTAGAAATTCATATCTCCACACAAGCTAATGTTTGCTCTTGGCTGACTGTAGATTTCTGGGAAAAGCAGGGCGCTAGTTTAGTTGTGATGGCGCGCGAAGTATCTTTTGAAGAGCTCGCAGTAGTTCGCGAAAAATGTCCGAATATTAAAATCGAAACTTTCGTGCATGGTTCGATGTGCATGACTTACTCTGGTCGCTGCTTGCTTTCAAATTTTATGGCCGAGCGCGGAGCCAATCAGGGCAGCTGTGCGCACTCATGTCGCTGGGGTTACAAACTTAAAATCAAACTTAAAGACAACACCGAACACGAAATCGAAATCAACGAGACCAACAAAGAAATGTTCGATTTCTTTCTCGAAGAAGAAATTCGCCCAGGCGCCTTAATGCCTTTCGAAGAAGATGTTCACGGCTCTTATATTTTGAATTCGAAAGATCTTTGCCTGCTGCCAAAACTCGATGAATACATCAAACTCGGACTCGATTCATTCAAAGTTGAAGGTCGAAACAAAACTGAATTTTACGCCGGAAGTGTTGCCCGCGTTTATCGCGCCGCGATTGATGATTACATGGAAAATCCTAAAACTTGGAATGCCAATGATTATATGGACGAGATTAACTCCGTCGCTAATCGTGGTTATACTCTAGCTTTCCATGACGGCCGCCTGACTGATCTCGCGCATGATTACGAAAGCACAGGATCAACTTCTTTTTATGAATATGCCGCGCGAGTTATTGGCTGGGATGGCGACGATCTAATCATTGAAGGAAAGAACCGCCTGGATGCCGGCGATGTGTTAGAATTTTTATCACCCCACCAACGCGAACCAATTTTACTCAGAATTTACGAGTTCAAAAAAATCAAACAAACCCCCGAAGGAAAATATTTTGATCACGAAATTTCTGACAAACTTCATGCTGGCCAGAAGCCTTTATTCCGTATTCCAGCAAGCGACTTCCATCTCTTCAAAATAGAGAAATTAAAACAACTTCTCCCGCCGCTTTCCTTGATTCGTAAAGAAAAAATGAACATCGAATCTGAAAAGTTGAAAGTGGAATCACGTCAACTCTCACATCAACTTGAGGCTGGTGAAGTGCGCGAAGAAAAATATGAGACTAAACGCAAAAAATACTTCGCCGCACTCGAAGTTGCCGATCCAAATTCCCCTGGACAAATCTCGCCAAGAACCCCTCGTATCGGCCAAGAAGGCTGCTGCGGCAAGGGCTGCAACGGCTGTTTGATTTTCTGGCACGACGATAAATACAGCAAAGCGCGCGAAATTTTGAAAACAAAAAAAATCGGGGAAATGTTGTGAAGAAAAACCTTCAGAAGTTCTTTCGTTAATCGAATTATCAGTAGCGATCTTGATTTTCGGCATATTCATCTTGAATAATCGAGAATACTAAACGAAATTTTTCCACGGTGAGAGCGGGCGATTTACTTGCTTAGCGGGTCAGATCTGAAAGGAAGCAGCCCAGGGTTTGTTAGGTCGGGTCGCTCTCACTATTTTGATTTTTAGCTTGATGTCTTACTTAGTTTTAGCCCGCAAATACCGTCCCCAAAGATTTGATGAACTGATTGGCCAAGAGGTTTTGGTCACCACTTTGAGCAACGCGATTAAAAATAATCGACTGCATCACGCTTACATTCTCACCGGAATTCGTGGAGTTGGAAAAACTACGACAGCACGAATAATCGCCAAAACTCTGAACTGCGAAAATGCTGATGCGGCTAAGTCAGCCAAGGCTTGCGGCGAATGCGAAAATTGTCGATTAATTACTGGGTCAAAACATCAAGATGTAATCGAAATCGACGCAGCAAGTCGTACTGGTGTCGACGATATCCGCGAAATTATTGATTCGATCGCCTACGCTCCAGTTTCGTCGCGTCATAAAATCTACATCATCGATGAAGTGCATATGCTGAGCAACAACGCTTTTAACGCACTTTTGAAGACTCTCGAAGAACCACCCGCTCACGTAAAATTTATTTTCGCGACTACAGAAATTCGTAAAGTTCCAGTGACGATTTTATCACGCTGTCAGCGTTTTGATTTACGTCGTCTTGATGAAAAAGAAATCGCCTCACATCTCAAAAATATTTTAGTAAAAGAAAATTTTGAGGCTGAAGAGTTAGGATTGACGCTAATCGCCAAAGTTTCTGAGGGATCAGTGCGCGACTCACTTTCTCTGCTTGATCAAGCTCTTGCCAATAATAATCACCAAAAGTTTTTATCTGCCGATTTGATCGAAAAAATGCTCGGCCTGAATGACAAAACAAAAATCCTCGAACTTTTTTCTGCTTTGCTGCGTGGTGATTTTTCAGAGAGCAGCCAAATTTTTAATGAGTTTTATTCGCGCTCTTCTGATGTCTTACAGCTTCTTCAAGACTTACTTGCAATCACTCACAAAACCACGTCCACCAAGCTTTTGAAAGATTATAAACTTGATGATTGCTCAAAATTTCAACAAGATAAAATCCACGAAATCGCCAAAGAAATTTCTCTCAATTCATTGACAAGAATTTGGCAAATGTTGGTGAAAGGCGCATCCGAAATCACTTTTTCTTCCTCGCCGAAAATGATGTTTGAAATGCTAATGATGCGAATTTGTTACCTCGCCGCCTTGCCAGATTTGAAACAAGTTTTGCTTATTGTCGACGGCGACAAGAATCCCCAAAAGAAAAATCAGGAGAAAAATATTGATCAAAAAATCGATGAAAATAACGATGAGCTCATAAACGACATCCTCCGCTCGTTCGAAGGATCAAAACTAATTTAAGCAAAAATGACTAAAGAAAGAAAAATTAAAGCTCTCTGCGTCGAAGATGAAAAAGATATTCGCGATAACATGGTGGAAATTTTGCGCGATGAAGGATTTGAAGTTGTAGAAGCGGAAAATGGCAAACAAGGTTTTGATATTTTTTTGCAGCAAAAACCAGACGTGATTGTCTCTGACATTATGATGCCAGAGCTAGATGGTTACGGCCTTCTAAACCTCATTCGTGAAAATAAAAATATTCGCAACAACAACGTGCCATTCATTTTTCTTAGTGCCTTGGGGCAAAAAGAAAATGTTATTAAGGGCGTTGGACTATCAGCGAATGACTACTTGGTAAAGCCAGTCGATTTCGATTTAATGATCGCTAAAATTAGAGAGAAAACTTCTAACGCTTCGCGCGTTGCTGAGTCGCAAGATCGCACAATCAAGAACATCAAAGAGCAAATTACCGTTACCCTCCCTGCTAATGTTTTCGCCTATCTTGATGTCATCACTCAAGTTTCTGAGATACTAAAACAAGAGCCGCATGGACCATTACCACACCGCAAATATCTCGAA
>CAMBFP010000054.1 GCA_945865745.1 Rhizobium sp. Q54
GGGTAGTCGGCGATGATATCTTTCATTGTTTTATAAAAGACTAAATCATCAAAAGAGTTGCTGGCTGGTGAGGAAGAGATAATTGTAGCAGCAACGCCATTAGAGTTCGTAGCCTCATCCGCATCAGAAGAAGTGGCATTGGCAGATGCCGATCTGGCGTTGTAAGCGCCTAGCTTATTTGGCCCCGCACTGACCATTCCCAATACCGCATTGGGAGTAACATTCTGTCTTGATCCAGATGGATTTGATTGAATTAACCAAAGATTTGAAGGACTTGCAGATAATTGATTATTAGCCATTGTAGAGAAATTAGTAACACCAAAATCAGGTGCGGCATTTAAGATGGCGGCGGTGGTAAATCTTTTATCGACGAAATAGACAATCTTGTTACCAAAGCCATCTTCAGCATATTCCGACGGAAGGCCTAATGTGCGAGTTGGAACCGCGCCCAAAATATAATTTGTATCAATCGCAGTAACCCCAGAAACAGTCACGCAACCTCCTGAAGTTCCATAATCATAATCAACCGACTTAACCTTAGTTAGCGGAGCTGGACAAGGCAGAGATTTATTAACTCTTATGTAATTCCCGAGAATTTTATACACCCTATCCATTCTCTCTTTCGTTAGGCGAGTTTGATCGTTCTTTAAATTATCCACCGAGATCGTTAACGCACCAGCAACAAGCGTAGAAATAATTACTAAAACAATCGACAACTCGATGAGGGAGTAAGCTCTCTGAATGTTTGCAAATTTTCTTTTCATTTCTTTGTTATTTTTTTTTGACAAATCGAACTTAATTCCTACGTTGCGCCACCTTCGATTTTGAAGCCAAGGTTTTATTTAAGAATTTGTTGTGGGGATATAGCTCAGTTGGTAGAGCACCTGCTTTGCAAGCAGGGGGTCCGGAGTTCGAGTCTCCGTATCTCCACCATTTCTTTGCTGATTTACATTGCTGTTGCGGTTTGCTGATTTGGTGCTTGTTTTTTTGTTAGTCTGGTTGCTATTTATCCACCTTCTCTAGTTCAAGAACAATTCTCAAACATGAAAAAAATTCTCGTAAAAAATCCCGTTGTTGAAATTGACGGCGACGAAATGACTCGCGTCATTTGGAAATTCATTAAAGAAAAATTAATCCTCCCTTACCTCGATTTACCGATTAAATATTTCGATCTTAGCGTTGAAAATCGTGACGCAACTCTAGATCAAGTAACTATAGATTCAGCCAACGCTATCAAGGAATGCGGCGTGGGAATTAAATGTGCAACAATCACTCCCGACGAAGCACGTAAAATTGAATTTAATCTCAAAGAAATTTGGAAATCGCCAAATGGCACGATCAGAAATATTCTCGACGGAACAGTTTTTCGTGAACCAATCGTCTGCGCGAATGTTCCGCGCCTAGTTCCGAATTGGACTTCACCAATCATCGTCGGCCGTCACGCTTTTGGCGACCAATATAAAGCGACAGATTTCGTCGTTCCTAGCAAAGGAAAATTAACGATTAAATTCGAAGGCGAAGATGGAAAAGTAATCGAGCACGAAGTTTTTAAATTCAAAGGCGGCGGCATTGCCTTAGCAATGTATAACACCGACGAATCAATTCGCGGATTTGCCAATTCTTGCTTCAACTTAGCCGTACAAAAAAACTGGCCGCTTTATCTCTCAACAAAAAATACAATTCTAAAAAAATACGATGGTCGCTTCAAAGATATTTTTGCCGAAATTTACGAAAAAGATTTCAAAGGAAAAGTTCACTACGAGCACCGCTTGATCGACGACATGGTTGCAAGCGCATTGAAGTGGAGCGGCAATTTCATCTGGGCCTGCAAAAATTACGACGGCGATGTTCAATCTGATTCAGTCGCGCAAGGCTTTGGCTCTTTGGGCTTGATGACTTCAGTTCTAATAACTCCAGACGGAAAAATAATGGAAGCCGAAGCCGCACACGGCACGGTAACCAGACATTTCCGCGAACACCAAAAAGGCAACCCAACTTCAACCAACCCCCTCGCCTCAATATTTGCCTGGACCCGCGGCCTTGAGTTCCGCGGCAAACTCGACGGCAATCAAGAGCTAATCGACTTCTGCCACAAATTAGAAAAGGTCTGCATCGCCACAGTAGAATCCGGCAAGATGACCAAAGACCTCGCCGTTTGTATTCACGGAAACAAGGTGGAGCATAGGAAACACTATCTCTACACCGAGGAATTCTTGGAAGAGATTGCGAAGAATTTGCAAGAAAAACTTTAGAAAATCAGATACAAAATCGGATAATTAGCCTATGCCTATTAATCTTACTCTCTCGCAATATGTTAAGGCCGACTCCATAGAGTTTTCTGAATTCTTAACAAATAGATATGTTAGGAAAACTCTAGGTGACGCAAATGCAGCCTTAAAAAAGAAACAAAATGATAAAGCTTTAACAGCTCTAACACAAATATTAGGACTGGCGGCGCGAGCAGAAGATTTAGAGGAAGCTAAGGAACTTGCTGTAACAATAGAAATAGCTCTGCGCACTGATGCTGCTGCTAAGTTAACTAGCAAACCTGCTCCCCGCGTTGCCGGACCAGATTCGAGTAAAGATCGATTTACAGCATCTCAAATTATTAAATCATTAACAGAGGCTGCAACAAAATTTATGCTTAATGGCGGCTCCAATTACGAGGAGATTAAGGCTTATGATTGGTTTTTTGGCGGAGAAACAAAGGATGAATTAGCCCTAAAATTAGCAGAATATTTTAAAAAAGCTGAAAGTGTAATAACATTGATTCCCGAAAAAAAAGGCGCTCTAGAAGATTTGATTTTAGAACATACAAGAAAGATCGAGGAAGCAAATAGTGCCAGTACCCCTGCTGCAAAAACAACAAAAACACCAAAACTACTCTCACAAAGCATACAAGAAAAGATAGACGGCGCTGCCGAAGCAACAGCCGCAAAGAAGTCAAATCCTACTGATGCTGATCGAATTGAATTCTTAACTTTTTGCATCGACAGAGATTTAGCAAATCCCGAAAAATTTGCAGAAGAATTTCCCAAAAAAGCGCTGGATTTTAAGAGTCTAGGAAAGGTGGACTTAGCTCCCCTGGATGCACAAACTGAAAAAACCAAAAAAGAATTAGATCGGCTAGAAAAAACTAGGCAGGGAATAGTTCCGGATAATTTATACAACCTTGATCTACAACTACCCAAACTCGTCGCTGCAAACCCCACATTAAGCAAGCTCGTAACTACAGAAAAAGCTAGCGAGCTAGAAAAAATCATTAGAGGTGGCGATGCCGTCAATCCTGAATATGAAAAAGTAAGAGGTTTTTTTGGCGAAAATGGCTTAAATGAACAGACTTTTGCTAAGTTTTTTGAAATCACTGAAGATGAATATGGAACAAAAAAATTACTGCTAAGACAAGATGAAATTGAAGTCATAAATAATGAGGCAATAGCGGCATTTTGTACAAACATTAATGGTGGCAAAAAGCCTAAAGCACTTAAAACTATATTAACCTCAGATATTGGCATTCTTCCCGGAACTCCAAAATCAGAAAAGGCACTGAAAGATACTTATCTTGAAATTGGAACAATGCTTGGCATCACAGCGGAAGAAAATTCATTAAAAACACCAGATGGAAATGATAGAGACGATAAACCATCTATTAGAGATGCTGCATTAGCCAAATTCACAGATTTTTTTGCAGTTAGCACTGATAATAAAATCACGAAAAAAGACGGAAAAACACCAGCATCTAACTCCACAAAAGTAGTTGCCTTAGAAGCCTTCGTTGCTTATTTAAACCGTGATAAAACCGACTTATTAGCAGGAGATTTAGCCAATCTAATCACTGGATTAAAAGGCGCTCCGTTACAATTATCAGAAGCGGAAATTAAATGCTTCGCCCAAGTAAAAAAAGTTCTGGATACTCCAGCTCCACTCAGAGAAATAATTAATGAAGTAGAGAGGGAATTAAGCGGCAAATTATGGCCAAAAGACACTGCAGAAGATATAAAAAGTCTAATCAAATCTAGCGCAGATTTTGCTACATTTAAACTAAAGTTAGAAGAGCTCTGGAAAGAAAAAGTTCCTGCCGTAGAAATACCAGAAGATGTAGCAGCCGCACTTGCCGATGATGGAAGATATAAGGTAATGTCAGAAGCCCCACGGCATCTCGATGACTTTTACGAAATCAGCCATCAAAGTCTTAAATTAAAATCAAAAAAACGCGCAGAAGTAATCGCGACGAATTCGATGCCGGTTTTCGTTGCACAGCCCGCCGGGGCTTTAATTCCACCTCCTGAAACTGCTGACTTCGAACTTCCACTTGAAGTAAAGGGATTATTTTCCCCTGATGGCAAATACTCAAAGATGCTGAAGAATATGGTACCAGAAGAAGCAATACTCATTAAACTAAAAATTGATGAGACTAGCAAATTATGGCCAAAAGGAGCGACCACTGAAGAAAAAAATGAAGCATCAAAAGCAGCTACGTTATCAGAGTTCCAACAATCTTTAACGGCTCTTTGGCAAAAAAAAGGTGCTGATATTCATACTTCAGCTTCGGCTTCAGCTCTATCCGAAGTAGCCCCTTCTGCTTCGGTCTCGGCTTCCGCAGCCCCTGTAAAAAAACCACCCGAACCACTCGATCCCGTCAAACAATTAATGATGGAATTCGTAATAGCATCATCCGCAGCATTCAAACTGAATGATGCCAAAGCGTGGACAGTAACCGGCTCCACACAATCTCTAGAATCACTTAAAGCATCTCTCTCTTCAAAAGTTTTCCGAGATCTCTACGATCAAAGCTTGCAATACGCGGCATTAGAAAATGGGAAGGCCTATAAATATCTCACAGATAAAGCTATTACCGACGAAGATATTGAGCTTTACACAGTTTTTAGCAAAGCCTGCTTGTCCACAGCGCAATTTTTCGCAAGTCACGGCGAAGAAGTTGATTTAATTGATGCCGTCACAAGAGAACTAATTGTTGGTAAGGCAAATAGTGAGGCAGCTAAATCTAGAAAAGCATACTCTCTCAAAGCGATTAATAATGATAACGAATTAACAGAAAAGAATGGAGAGCTATATAAATTCCTCTCCGCTCCACGCTTCACCGCAGTAGGAAAAGAAATTTCTCAAGCCGATCTATTGATCAGAGTTTGTAAAAAATCTGATGTTAGCTCTAAGACTGAGGCTGAGGGAATAAAAAAAGTCGGTGAATTCCTTGAATCTTTACAAGATTTAAAAACTAGTTTTGAGCGAGAATGTATCCAGAAAAATGCACCAGTAGATGGGGAGAAAAATTTTGAAGAAAAGATGAGAGAATTTAAAAAAAAATTCCAGAAAAATATTGACGCGGCTGCATCGGCCGCAGCGTTGGCCTACCTAAATACTTTGGTCGGAAATGGAATAAACACAAAAGGTGAAGAGGTGCCCAGTTATGATGGGTGTTTAATCACGGGACAAGAGCAGAATTTTGCTATTGAAGGCAGGAAGATCGATCAAACTTTCAAATCCCTAATTTTTGATCCTAGTTTAATTGAATCTTTCTTCGAACAAGCTCTCGCAGTAACTGAGAAGAAATTTAAAACTCACGAATCTTACGTAACCTGCTATGACGCATCAATTGTTGATGGGGCTAAAAGCACTCTAGTTAAAGAAAATAGACAGAGTTTTGATAAGACACTGGCAGAAAAGGAGACAGAATACCTGCCAAAATTAGAAGAATTAGAGTCATTGGGTAAAGCAACATTAGCCACAAAAACAGAAGTAGATTCATTGACGGAATCCGCTGCTAAAATGATGGAAGCAACCAAAGCATTTTTCTCTGACAATTATCATGGAGAAGATTCTGAAACCGCCTTTCAAGAAAATTCAGCTGAATATAAATTATATTCATATCTTGGATTACCTAGGGGCAAGGTTCCTACTGATGTTAGGGATTTGATACAGGTTCAAACGGCTGCAGTCTCGCAAGAGATGGTAGAGATGGTAGCCAAGAGAATGGGCGGAGAGGCCTTAGTAGAACAATTAAGAAAGCTCGAGGCTGATAAAAAAACAGCAGATGCCGAGATAGAGAAATTAAAAGCAGAATGTGACCAATTAAAGAATCCAAGCAGAAGCGCTAGCGCTGCCGATTTAAAAAATGCAGAAGCAAAACTACTTGCCTCTGAGGTTAGACTAAAAGCTTTAGAAGCCGAAAAAAAAAGAGAATATGACGATTTAAAAACAAGATACGAATCACAAGCTAAAGAATTAAAATCTCTCCGTAATTCAGAAGAATCTTCTGAATTAGAATCGCAAATAAAATCGGCCGAAGCAGCAGCAGCTCCAGGAATAACAATTGCTGACTTAGAAGCCAAAATAAAAGCTTTAGAATCAGCGGCAATAGCTCAAGGATTAGAAAAAGAAGCTCAAGCTAAAGAGTTGAAGCTAGAGATAGAAAGACTCGGCGGAGCTTTATCAAAAGCTGTTTCGCTAAAATCAAATCCCTTCCCAAAAAAAGAAGGAGCCTTAGTAGCAGGTCCCAGCCAAAAAGCTAAAAGTCCACAGCCAAATGAAGGCGCCCCAAGAGAATCGGACGACAGAGGAGGTGAAGAGAAAAAAGGAGAGGAAGAGGAAGAAGGGAAGAGGAAGGCGTCGGATAAAACAGAAAGCTGCCTAATAAACGCCATAGAACTCATAAAATTATATCCCGGAGATAAAATCAGCTTAAGCAAAGAGACTTTTGGTGAGCGTGGCAAATCTAATCCAGTGCTCGAGGCAAGACATATTAAAGAATTAGTCGATCTAGTAGAACCAATCAGACTAAATGGATCCATGTATGGCGGCTTAACTTTTGATTTCAAAGACTCCGACCCGAAAGATGTTAGAAAATTTTTACAGAGCACCCACCGCGCTAATTTCCGCAGCTGCACGATTAAGAATCTAGATCTAGAGGCCGCGTTCGCAGGATCGACAGAGGAGAAAGGTAATATTCTTGGAAATTTCTCCACGGTAAGATTCACAAATTGTACATTTGAAAGTCACAAACTCAGCGGTTTCCGCTTTAAAATTGAGAATATCCGGAATAGCCCAGAAAGTAGTAACGGACTTAATCCAGAGGTCGACATCTCTTCTCCTAGCGCAAGCCCAAAAATAACAAAAGTTGAAAAAGCATCTAATCGCAATGCTAGAGGTAGCGCCTCACCTGCGGCTTAAAACTTACAAGTAGAAAACTACTTAATATTAATTTTCTTTCGAAAAAAATTTGGAAATTTTTTGGCGCATTTTGCTTCAGCTTGTGTAAGTTTTTCTTCGTCGAAAAAAACTCCAAAGCAAGCCGATCCACTTCCCGACATCTTGGCAAAATTCGCGCCAGATTCTTTGAGCTGATCAATAATTTCTTCAATAACCGACAAGGTTGCGATCTTTCGTCAGCGCCTGCGTCATCGATCACTTCTTTCACCTCGCTCCGGGAGGTCTCTACCAGCGCCAGGCAGGGCAGCCGCCCTATC
>CAMBFP010000055.1 GCA_945865745.1 Rhizobium sp. Q54
TTGGTGTTTTTGAAATGAATGAAATCGGGCTTTCCGAAGTAACAAATCCGAGTGAATTATTTCTAACTTCTTACGACCGCGAAACTTCTGGCTCGATTGTTTTTGCTGGCGTTGAAGGCACGCGACCAATTCTAGTTGAGATTCAAGCCTTGGTTTCGCCAAGTTTTATGCCAACGCCAAGGCGTGCTGTTGTTGGCTGGGATGTTAATCGCTTGGCAATGGTGATTGCAGTTCTTAGTGCTCGTTTCGGCCTCAATCTTTTCGACAAGGAAGTTTATTTGAACATTGTTGGCGGATTAAAAATCGAAGAAACCGCAGCAGATTTAGCCTGCGCCTGCGCACTAATTTCCGCCGCGCGCGACATTGCGTTGCCTTCGCAAACAATCGCAATTGGTGAAATTGGATTAAGCGGAGAAGTGCGAATGGTGAGTAATTTAGAAGGCAGATTAAAAGAGGCGGCCAAGCTGGGCTTTAAGAACTGTTTGATTCCAAAGGCTAACGAAAAAAATAAAAACTTTGCGGCGCTAAAAAAATCTTTGCCGGAATTGCAGTTTCATTTTATTAGTCACGTGCGCGATTTAGCGAAATTTTTTAAGAAGGGTTAGATCGGGGTTTTTTTTAACTTTTTAATGTAGCGGCTTTTGTCTTCGTTAAAGATTCGGCTTCAATATTTGATTTCTTGTTTAGTTGAGAAGATTTATCTGAGATTGTTCTCGTCTATTTTTGTTACTAATTACTTTTGAAAAATGAAAAAATTTTTTACCGCGATTATCTCTTCAGCTTTTATTTTCGGCGCTTCGCAAGCTAGAGCAGAGAGTAAGGAATTTTTAGTTCAGATTAAAAATCATAAATTTGAGCCGGCGGAAATTGAAGTTCCGGCGAATCAGGAATTTAAATTAGTCGTTGAGAATACCGATAAAACTTTGGAAGAATTTGAGAGTGCTGATTTGAAAAAAGAGAAGCTTGTTGGCGCTGAGAAAAAAATAACGATTTTTATCGGTCCGCTAAAATCGGGCGAGTACAAGTTTTTTGGCGATTTTCACCAGAAAACTGCGCAGGGAAAAATTGTGGTTAAGGGGAATTAGATCGGTTTTATTTAATATTTACTTCGCACCTTCGGCATTATTTTCACGAAGGTGGGAATTCAGAATAGCGTTTTTGAAAGTGGGTTGCCAAACATTCTAAATCTCGGCTTTTACTGGGATGAGGTGTAAAGAAGAGGGGTATTTGACTCTGGTCACTTTGTGGCTCAGCCGCGTGCGCGAATCAATGGTTCGGGCTTAAGACGTTTCGCTGCTATTGGAGCAATACTAGTTCCAGGGCCCGTTCTTACTTCTTCTTCTTCTTCTTCAGCTTCAACTGTTACAGTAGGCCTTCCCATATTTCCAACTTTCTCTGCCTCAATTTTTTCTGGACCCTTACTCTTCTTAGTGATCTCTTTCTCAGTTCCTATTAGGTAAGCGGGAGTGTTAATAACCGCAGGAACAACGTATTGAACTACACCCGAAACGATAGATGAGGCAAGACATGCGCCAGCAACAAGTATCTTTTTATAAAATTCTAGCAGCCATTGTTTGTTCAAGGGCAAATCAAATGCCTCGAAGACAACATCTCTTGTTTTTCTAAGCAATTCGCCAGTCTCGCTTGTTTCGAAGCTAGCGGGATAGGGTTTTTTCCATCGATCGAATAAGACTGGTGGAGCCATCCCGTCTTCAGTCTTTGATTCTGGGTTAAGAATTTTCTTTCTACCAGGCTCATCATCAATTTCTTTGGCGGTTTTGTCGTAGAGATGAGAATGCTTGTCTTGTTTGGCTTCGTAATCAGTTATCAAGAGCTTGGCGATATCAGCCTTTTTGCTCATGACCGCACAACACAAAGCATTGGTCAAAAAGTCTTTATCTTGCGTTATTGCATGCGGAAGGAATTTTTTAAGATTCTCGGCATTTCCTTCAGCAATCGCCTCATAGCAAAGATCTGCTGTAGTTACAAACTGCGTAGGTTTTGGCTTTAATTTTTCTTTTGCCTTGGTGGGATCTGAAGGATTAATTACGTTCGCACAAAATTGTTGTGGATCTGCGATAAAAGCAGCTTCGTTCGCAGCAACTGCGCCAATAATCTTTAATACATCTTCTCTATTTTTCTCATCACTAAAAAATCTACTAAGACCTAAAATGGCGTCGGTTTTTTCGTCATCTTGTTTATTGGTTAATTTAAGCAAATAGGTCTGTGCTGCGTTTTGTAATAACCCGCTGGTTGAAACGGCACCAATCTCTTCAAGGCGCGCATCTAGAGATTTCCTGATTTCTGGTTTGATAGATTCTAACGTCTTCAGAACAGCTTTTAAATCACTCTTCTCATCAAGATCTAAAATCTTTTCGACGTGCCTTTCTATCCCTATTTCCTCAATAGTGGAAGTTGCGCCAGCGGCTGTAATTTTTTCAATCCGACGTGCATTCTGAATTTTAGGCGCCTCTGTTTCCACGCCTCTTTTATGCTTATCATCGTGTAGCGACGTCATTGAAAGCGCGAAGGCAAAAGCTGCATTAGCCCAACATCTATTCCCGCCATTTGCCGTGCCGTTTCTGCCCTGGCTTTCCGGCAAACGACATTTGCCGCGCTCATCTATCGGCGAATATTTAACTACGTAGGCCTGTGTTTTTGCCGTTTCCAAATCATCGTCAGAAACTTCGGTTTTTGAGCTATCGTTGTAGCAATACCATCGTTCGTTACTTTCTTGAACATAAGCGATATAATGCCCGCCACCAAGCCCCCCTTGATGCACAATGAAAGAAGTGGCGCGATAGTTCTGCATCTTGTTTGGATCAGCTTGCAGCGGCAGAGAAATATCATCTAGCGAGACGGGATCATCTATTTTTTTTCTAGAAAGCTCGCCACCTTTTATCTCATACTCGAATCGCTTCAAAGAAATTACTATTTCCGCTTCTGGCTTAGCGACTTGTAGTTGTAGATTTTTTGTAGCATCAACTTTTTTCCCTGGAGTAATCTCGTATTGATTTGCTCCTTTTAGGACTTCCTCATTCTGATACCCTGCCAGCATATTCTGGAGAGTTGCCCCGCTGCCGCCTGCAGCTGGAAAACTAAATTCAAGCTTAGTCTGTGTTTCCGTCCTTGAATTTTCTTCTTTTTTAGCTCCAGCTCCCCATTTAACTTTTGAAACAACAGCTACACGATTTTCTTCCGGCATCACCGATGCCAAAAAGAAATTAAGATATTCTGTCGTGTCTAATTGAACCGCTCCCCCCCTTAAATCATCTGCAACATCTCGAGGGCAAGATATGTTCGCTAATCGATCGCGCAATAGAGCTCGCTCGCTCGCGCTTGGCTGAGCCCCTGTTTTTTTAAATGCGTCATATACCGCATCTTGAAATGCATTTTTGGCAGCCTTCGCTCTTGCTTCATCCTCTTTCTGTATAGTGCTAGTAGGTTTCATATTTCTGAAAATAAATTAGATCGCAGTAATTTTTTTGGGCCGAACTTTCTTGGTTTCGACTTCGCTCAACCAGCGAAAGTTTTATTCACCCAGCCGGCGAAAGTTTTATCCGCCTGCGTAGAGGCCAGGGTAGAGGCCAGGGTAGGCCAGGGTAGAGGTGGTGCGAAGTCATTTACGAAAATTTATTAATGATTTTTTCGGCAATATTTTCGGAAGTTGTGACTAGCTTTGCGGCTTTGTCTGATAAGGCTTTACTGTGAGATGTGTCGTCTAAAAATTCTCTAACTTTTTTTGTTAATTCTTCTGCTGATTCAACAATCACGCAGGCATTTTCTTTGCGTAGATTTTCGTAAATTTCCTTGAAGTTGAAGGTGTGCGAGCCGCTGATTGCGGCGCATCCAAGTTTGATTGGCTCGAATGGATTGTGGCCGCCAATTGGCAGAAGTGAGCCGCCAAGGAAAGTAAAATCAGCGAGGCGGTAAAAAGTTCCGAGCTCGCCGAGAGAGTCGGCGAGGTATAATTCTGTAGAGCTCTCAATGATTTCATTCTTGCTGCGTTGAGCAAAATTAATTCCAGTAAGAAGTGATTTTATTTCGTCAGCACGGTTTGGATGACGTGGAATTAGAATGGTTAAAAGATCAGGAAAATATTTTTGTAATTCGTAATGAGCCTGAATCACTAACTCTTCTTCACCCTTGTGAGTACTGGCGGCAAGCCAGAATTTTCTTGCGCCGATTTGTGATTTTAATTTTTCTAATTCGCTCGAATCAAAATTCAAATCACGCGCCTGCGATTTCAAATTTCCGTAAAATAAAATTTCGTTTTTGGTAAGGGCGGAAAGGCGTTTTTGATCTTCTTCGCTTTGGGCAAAAATCGCGTCGAAATTGTCAAAAATTTTGAAACCAAATGCGTGAGCGACTGACCATCTTTTTGCCGACTTTTCTGACATTCTAGCGTTAACCAAGAAAACCTTCGCGCCAATTGCGCGCGCTTCGCAGATAAGGTTTGGCCAGATTTCTGATTCAACAAAAATTGCCGTGTTTGGTCGCCAAAAATTAATAAAATCGCGAACGCAAAGCAAAGAATCAATTGGCAGAAATTGGTGAATTACTCTTCCGTTAAATTCCGGCAATTTTGCTGCGATGGTTGTGGCGGAAGTGAGAGTTGTTGTGGTAAATAAAATTTTAGTTTCGGGAAATTTTTTGAGCAGTTCGTCAACAAGAATTAAAGCTGAATTTGTTTCGCCAACGCTAACGGCGTGAAGCCAAGTCAGATCGCCTTGAAGGCGCACCTGAGTTGGCTTGCCAAAACGTTCGCGTAGACGTTTTTTGTCCTCTTTCTTTTTGTAGACGCGGTAAAAAAGATAAAGCTCGAGAAAGGGAAAAAGTAAAACGGAAATGGTACGGTAAATGAGCATTAAAAACCTCCAGCAGATTTAATAAAAAATTTTTTCAAGCGCGGTAATTTATTTACAAGACCCAGGCCAAAGTCGCGCGCTAGGCCGATCGACAGGCTTTTAGTTTCGAAGAGAGAATTTAAAATATCGGTAGCCACTAACATTTTTTTTGCTTGGGATTTGGCTTTTTTGTTGTAAGAGCTAATTAAATTTTGATCAGAATTTTTTACCAATTCGCAAAGAATATTAATCCCCGCAATCGCCAAATTAAATCCCTGACCAGCAATTGGATGCACGCCACAAGCGGCGTCGCCGATTAGCAACATTTTCTCGTGAAAAAATTTTTCTGCTTCGATTGCGATTAAAGGATAAGAAAATTTTTCAGAAATTATTTTTGTTGCGCCTAAGCAATCCTCCATTTTTTTCATCAATTGCTGTGCGAAGTTTTTTTCATCGAGAGCCAAGATCGCTTGCGCTACTTGGTCGGGCGCGATCCAAACGATTGAAGAGTGATTAGAATTTTTCAGCGGCAAAATTGCGAGCGGGCCGCCAGGAAGAAATTTTTCCTGGGCAATATTTTGGTGAGAAAGCTCGTGCTCAACATTAAAAACAATCGCCGTCTGTCCGTATTTTTTTACTGTAGTGTGAATTTGAAACATCTCGCGAAGCTTAGAGAATCGGCCATCGCAAGCTAAAAGAAGTTTTGAATAAATTTTCTCTCCATTATCTAGCGTCACTCTAGTCATGCCGAGTTTGTCTAAGCATGTCTCATCCAAATCACTTTTCGACAAGTTCAGAGTGACGTCGCAAGCTGAGTTCGGCGCAAAAACAGAAATATTTTTCCGCTGCAAAATCTGATCACGCAATGCGTTGTGAATTTGATAATTTTCAATTATTTGTCCGAGATCTCCGCCAGCCTCGCGCTTAAGAAAATCAAGGAATAAGGGCGATTTGTAATCGGTGATTTTAATGTCGGAAATTATTCCCGCATTATCTTGCAGCTCATCAAAAATTTTGATTTCTTTGAAAAACTTTAACGAAGTTGAGGAAATCGCGTAAGCCCGCCCATCCCTTTTTCTATCTGCCCCGAGGATGTCTTGTTTTTCGATGATCGCGATTTTTAAATTCGGCGAAACTTGCGTGAGAGCAAGCGCCGAAGTCATTCCCGCAAAGGACCCGCCGATAATTGTGAAGTCGAAATTCATTGAAGATTTTTATTTTTGCCCGGAGAGCTAGACTATTTTCAACGAGTAACAATTTGTCACCGATTCATTTCTTAGATCATCTTTTTTGGATCAACCCACTCGTTGAATTGCTCTTCGGTAACTAGGCCCGAAGAAAGTGCGGCGGCTTTTAGGGTTGTGCCTTCTTTGTGCGCTTTCTTGGCGATTTTGGCGGCATTGTCGTAGCCGATGTAAGGATTTAATGCGGTTACTAACATTAAAGATTGTTCGAGTAATTGTTCGATGCGTTCGCGATTGGCAACGATTCCAACAAGGCACTGATCAATGAAACTGTTAATTCCGTCATTCAAAAGATTTAGTGATTCAATCACGTTGCGAATAATCATCGGGCGGAAAACGTTTAATTCGAAATGTCCGTTCGAGCCACCCACGGTTACTGCCACATGGTTCCCCATTATTTGGCAAGCGATCATCGTTAGCGCTTCACATTGCGTTGGATTAACTTTTCCCGGCATAATTGAAGAGCCTGGTTCATTTTCAGGAAGGCTGATTTCACCAAGTCCAGAGCGGGGTCCAGAGGCTAAGAAACGAATGTCATTGGCAATTTTCATGCAAGAGGTTGCGAGAGAATTTAGCGAGCCAGAGAAGTTCACTAATTCGTCGTTACAAGCCAAAGCAAAGAATTTATTTTTGTTGGTGAAGAAGCTGTCAGCTCCGGCCAAGCCTAGTTTGGTGAGATTTGAATCTTTAACTTTCCAGACGCCGTCAGCCAAAGTTGTGCGACCTAAATCAAGATCTAAAAGTTTTTTGTGCAAAGATTTTAAACCAGAAACTTCAGTGATTTTTTCAGCGAAATTTACCGCGAATTTCGGGTGACAGTTAAGCCCGGTTCCAACTGCTGTTCCGCCTTGCGCCAAAGCGGTGACGTATAAAATCGACTGAGAAATAAATACTGCCGCGGTTTGAATTTGAACTTTGTAAGCAGAAAATTCCTGACCCAAAGTTACTGGCGTCGCATCTTGCGTGTGAGTGCGGCCAATTTTTACAATGTCTAAAAATTCTTTTTCTTTTTTGCCTAACTCGTTGGCGAAACGAACAAGAGTTGGAAGAAGCTTTTCGTAAGTTGCGAGAACTGTCGCAACATGCATGGCTGTAGGGAAGGTGTCGTTTGAACTTTGTCCTAAATTTACGTGGTCGTTGGGGTGCACCGGAGATTTTCCGCCTTTTATTCCACTAACTTTTTCGTTGGCGACGCCGGCAATTACTTCG
>CAMBFP010000056.1 GCA_945865745.1 Rhizobium sp. Q54
AGCCAAAAATATCAAGCCTGGAAGCCGGAGTAAATATGAATAAAACTAACAACTTTTTTGAAATCATCGTTGGAACTTTCGTTCTTTTTTGTGCGATTTTCTTTCTCTTCAGTTCTTTCCGCAGCGCTCAAGTTAGCGACACGAAAGGCTATCGCCTAATCGCTAAATTCGACAATATCGACGGCATTAACTCTGGCAGTGATGTGAAAATTTCTGGGGTAAAAGTTGGAACTGTTGAAGAGCAAATTCTCGATGAAAAAGATTTTCGCGCGGTCTTAAAAATTAATCTCAATAACTCGTTAAAATTGCCCGCTGACTCTTCAGTAAAAATTTCTTCCGAAAGTTTGCTTGGCTCAAAATATCTTTCGATTAGCCCGGGCGGAGATGAAGAAAATTTGAAAGATGGCGAAGAAATTCAATTTACTCAATCTTCGGTGAGCTTTGAAGATCTTCTCGGTAAATTTATTTTTGGCGACAAGAACAAGAAGGAAGAAGATGAAAAAAAATAATTTTCTGATCACATTACTTTTTTTATTTTCTAGCTCGCTTTCGGCGCAAGAAGTTCCCATTCCAGAAAATCTAGATTCTGCAAGCTTTAGTAACATAGCGCAGCTACAAGTTTTAAATAAAACTACGGCAAAAACTACTTTGGTTGAAATAAGAACTGGGCAAGAAGTTGATCTCGGTAGCATCGCTGTTTCAGTGCGTAAATGCTGGCAAGCGCCTCTCGATCAAAAGCCAGAAAGCAAAATCCTTGTCGAAGTTTCCGAGATCAAAATTGAAAAAAGTGGCGAAGAAATTCTGCGTCAAAAAACTCGTATTTTTTACGGCTGGCTCTTCGCCTCAAGCCCTTCAGTTTCTGGCTTGGAACATCCAATCTACGACATCGTGGCCATGGGCTGCAAAAATAAATAATTCATGTTGAAAATTTCTCCCTCAATTCTTTCCGCTGATTTTTCCAAACTTGGAGAAGAGATAAAAAACATCGAAAAAGCTGGAGCTGACTATATCCACATCGATGTGATGGATGGAAGTTTCGTGCCGAATTTGACGATTGGTAATGAGGTGGTGAAGTCTATTCGAAAGGTTTCTGATTTACCTTACGATGTGCATTTGATGATTAATAATCCCGACAATCACATTAAGAATTTTGCAGAGGCTGGTTCCGACATTATTACTATTCACGCTGAGGCTTCGATTCATCTCGATCGCAGCTTGGATTTAATCAAATCTTACGGCAAAAAAGCGGGAGTTTCTCTCGTGCCTTCAACCCATGAAGATACTCTTGATTACGTTCTAGAGAAGCTCGATTTGATTCTGGTGATGACGGTCAATCCTGGCTTTGGCGGACAAAAATTTCTTTCGTCACAATTGAAGAAAATAGAAAATATCAGAAAAAAAATTGAGAGAAGCGGTAGAAAAATTGAGCTCGAAGTTGATGGTGGAATTAACGAAGAAACTTCTAAACTAGTGGTCTCTGCTGGTGCAGATGTTTTGGTTTCTGGCTCTTACATCTTTGGTTCGAAAAGTTATTCAGAAGCGATTTTTAAACTTCGCTCTTAACGCTCGTTATCCAAATCTAATCGCCTACTCCGAGCGCGTTATCCTGGATCCCCGCTTTCGCGAGGATGACGGCTGGAAGATCTAAGAAAATACAACAAAATAAATGAAATACGTAATCTACGGCTTAGGCATTTCTGGCCTCTCGGCTGCTAAATATTTGAAGCAGACTGGCAAAGAAGTGATCACAATTGACGACAATAATTCGGGAGAAAAAAATCCCGACGAAATTTCTTACGACTCAAAAACCGTAATTAGTCTTTCTCCTGGAATTCTTCCTTCACATAAAATTTTTGAAATCGCCAAAAAAACTGGCGCTGAAATTGCTTGCGACATTGAGATTTTTTACCGCCTAAATCGTGAGAATGGGTTCATCGCCATTACTGGAACTAACGGCAAATCTACTACCACCGCCCTCACCGGTTTTATTTTTAAAGAGTTAGAAGTTTCTGCTGCTGTTGGTGGGAATATTGGCATTCCTTGCTTCGATTTGCCGATGACAAGTGACATGGTTTACATCTTCGAGACCTCTTCTTACCAACTTGATCTTCTCACTCAAACTCACTTCAAAATTGCTGCACTTTTAAACATAACGCCGGATCACATTGATCACCACGGCTCGATGGAAGCTTACATTGAAGCGAAGAAGAAAATCTTTCAAAATCAAACCGAACAAGACTTTGCGCTGATTGATGTCGACAATGAAAATTCTCGTAAAGTTTTTGAGGAATTTAAAAATGACAAAAATTTCCGCGCGAAATTAATTCCAATTTCAACAAAAAAAATTCATGAAAATGGTGTTTCGTTAGTTGCGGGAAAGTTAGTAAATAAAATTTTCGGCACTGGTTCTCATCTCGAACTGAATTCAGAATTTTTGCCGGGTGAGCATAATGATCAAAACATGGCCTTTGCTTTTGCGATTAGTTACTGCTTTGGACTAACCGACGAAAAGAAAATAATTTCTGCTATTCAAAAATTTGAAGGCTTGCCACATCGCTGTAAAATTGTTGGACAAAAAGATGGAATCAGATTTGTTAATGACAGCAAGGCAACAAATGCTGAGTCAACCGAACCAGCACTTAAATCTTTCGAGAATATTTTTTGGATTCTTGGTGGTCGGTCGAAAGAAGGCGGGATCAAGATTCTTGAGCCTTACTTCAAAAAAATTACCAAGGCTTATTTGATCGGCGAAGCTACTGAAGAATTCGCAAAAATTTTAGAAAAAAATTCTGTAAATTTTGAGAAATGCGGAAATTTGGAACGAGCCTTCAAATCTGCCTATTTTGACGCAAAAAAATCTAGCCTAACAGAAAAAACGCTCTTACTTTCTCCGGCTTGCGCATCGCTTGATCAATGGAAAAATTTTGAACAGCGCGGTGATTATTTCTGTAAGCTAGTCGATGAACTTAAAAAATCCTGAAACGACAAAGAAAATAGCAAAAAACTTAACCGTTTTTGCTGTCTTAATTTTGAGTCTTTCAGCGATTTTTTTTGCACTAAAAGCAATTTCAGCCCCCCCCACTCAAGATTGCAGCGCAGTTAGCGGAACTGCCCAGCCTGGAGATAACTGTCTTTATTATTACCCACGGCCTTTATGTTCGGACGTTCCGGGTAAAACTTGGACTATCCCGACCACTTCAATTTTAACGGCGGGATCAATTCCAAATCATCGCGTTAATTGCGCTGATCTTTCTGACTTGCCGCTTTGTAGCCAGGTTTCAGATACATCAACCGCCTATCCACTAAAGAATTGCGTCAATGAATGTTCTACAATATCCAATCCAGATGCCGCTCATATTCCAGCATATGTAAAAGGTGTCGATTACGCTATTCACAATAAAGATTGTATTAGGTTTTGTGATGCGGTTGAAGCTGGGGTTACTGCTAATTCCGGAGTGAATTGTGTAGCAAGGTCTTGTCATCAAGTTACTTATGTTGGCAATCCTACTAGTGGTAACGTAGTGCCAAATCCACCAGCTAATTGCAATCTTCTACCCTGTAATTTACTCGCCCCTAATGAGTTGAATGAATCTAAATTTAGCGATGCCAATACAAGCGATTACAAGTATTGCGACAATAGCGTGAAATGCTTCAACTTCACTCAAACCCAGCTGCCTTATCTAAAAACTGGCTCCACTTGTAAAATTCACAATTGTCGGGCTGCTTGCGTTGATAATGCCACTGATGATGTCTCAATAATTTTAGCTAAAGGTTCTGACTATGTTTCGGATTACCAAAGGCTTATCAATGCGGCTTATTTAGTTGGCTCTTTGTCTGAGCCAATATGCACGACGACAATCTGTAAGCCAATAGTTCAAGTTCCTTATCGCTGTAATCCGCCAGCCGATCAGAGTCCAATTCTACCTAATGTCGCATGCGATTCTACTGGAAGTGGTAGCACCTGCTCTAGCGGCTATTGTTACAAAACAATCGATTGCAATTTGGATGCCAACGCCAACTCAATAAATTGCGCCACCGGAGAAAGTGAGACTCAATCCGGCAACGATAGTGATGGTGGCGTTTCCTCCTGGTTTTATCGCCCAAAACCTGCTGATGCTGCATTGAACAACGGAAATTTAAGAGATTTTGAGGACGATTTTGAATATAATCTTCGACAATTGGAAGAACAAGATTTGGGTGCTAGGGCTTTTGTTGAATTCGATTTATTAGGTTTGCTAGGTGTGGATGGGACTAAGGTAACGGTTGATATGGGCTATATGCATTCCAGTGTTTTTGGCGATGGAGCTAGATCTCCCGCTAAGGACAAAGCTGAAAAACTTGGTAATCGCGGTATCGGCCTTGGCTATCTTTGCGGCATGCATGCCAATATTTATAACAAAGATATAAGGCAAGATACAGCTTACCACAAAGGTTATGTAGGAACAAATTTTACTGATACTGAAGCGACTCACACTTTGGAAACATGTCTAAGATTCACCAACACTCTCGCCTTCGATCATTCTTGTGGTGAAAGAGAATGCTCAGTGACCTGTGTCTTTGTTAAAGAACAAAGTTTATACGGTAATGATGAAAACGGCTTACACTGTTCACAGCTTTGTGGATATGACATATGTCGAACTCTTAAAGTTAAAGATTCAGATCCCTATCGATGTATGATGAGCGGAGATATCTTTACGGGTGGAAGCGGCTCAATGATTGGCAATGATTCGGATCGCGATTGTATGGGAACGATTGACGGTTATCTGCGCCTAAGAGCGGTAAAGTATGGTGAATATATCTGCACCTTCCTCGACGCCAAAGGAATTCTCGCTTACGATGCAATCTATTTTGATGGATCGGAAAAATTAGCTGATGGCACCACTTGCATCTCTGGCACAAATAATGACGGAAAATGTGGAGGCAAAAACACAAACGACGTTCCTGGGGCAGCTGATAAATGGAGAACCGTAATGAGAATTCCTTACATTCAAAGCACACGAGCTGTTTCCGAGCCTCAGGGATATCTCAACAAATCTGGTCAATTATTTCCTGCGCAGGAATGCATTAAAGCTCCTCACCGAATTACCGTTCCACATCTTTATAACCTTGCCAATAATAGCAACTCGCAAAATATTTTTATTCCCCCGCTATACATAATAAGTGTATCGACCAAGGAAGGTGGCGGACTCTCATCAATACCAGCAGACCAAACTTTAGGAGATACAGATTTCCATTATCCAGAAATTACTGTTAGCTTTGGTCTAACTACAAAAAAACTCAGCCTTGGTTTTGGCAAAACTGGATACGAAGATTCTGCTTCTGCTGATCCTCAAGGCAGTGCAACGATAACTTACGAATCCTATTCGGCGGAAGTTTTTATACGCAAAGAATATGATGAAGTTGCAGATCGCCCTACTTTATGCCTTTATCAAAAAATTAAGGATATAAATGGAACTTACCTAAATCCGCAAAAAATTAGCTGCGCTTATAGAAACTATCCCGACATTAACAACTCGGCAAATAAAGTTTTACTTCCCTCGATTGATTTTCGTAAACTAGTCGTCGCCACTGATGCAACTAACACTTACAGCAGCTCTAAGATTGCCATAAAATATCTTAGCAGTTCCGTCAATAACGCTACATGCACTTCAGCACAAACTTCTTGCACAGGCGTCCTTTTACTTGCTAACACTGACCCATCTGTTGAAACCTGCGACTCATCCGTTGAAAGCCATAAAATTTGTGTAAAGCGTGAAGAATGCAGTAAGCTAAATATTGAATGCATTCAGAATGAAATTGATGCTCATAATGCTGAATTAGCGAACCAGCCAACAGGTTCTTTTACTACAATTAGAAATCAGTGTAACGACATTCTTCTTCCGTTTTGTAATAGAAAGTTTGGCATTGTGGCTTCATCCGCAGCAACAATCACAAATCAAAATCCTTCTGGGGCAGCAGCAGATCCAAAAGCTTATGGTTGGTTTAATGAAATTTGTATTACCTCTGGTTTTTCAACCAAGTTAAAACGCGTTGTCTCTAATAAAATTGATAACGGCTCCTTGGGAAAATGCATAATAGATGTTCCCAATAAAATTGCCGGCGCCAATTGTGACGCTGGAGGAAATAGCCCAAACTGTCCTTGCCTGGAATATATTTCCGGAATGAGTCTTGCTGCCGATCAAATAGATCGAGATGAAACTCCTCACGAAGCTGGTCTTTGTATTGACATGCCTTTGCCTCAGCTTTGTGCGGCAATTAATCATAATCCCGTTCCGAACTCAAGCCCTTCTGATCTGGATTACATTCAAAGCTCTCTCAATCAAACTGAATACGGAGCCAGCACTTCGCAAATTACTAATCTGGTTCATATTTCTCACCGATATCGAACATTGGGATCATCTTCGCCAAGTATTCCAATTGCTGGTCACGCTGAATTTCCACAATCAATTTTTGGCTTGAATGATGTACGTGGAACCTGTACTGGATTTTGGAAAAAGACAACAAGCACTAGTGGCAATGAACTTCCCCCAATAGCGAGCTGTCTAAATAACGGAGGAGTAGCCTCATGGGGAACTGTTACCAACGACTGCGTTCGTTATTCATGTCCAGCAATTTCTACTACCGGTATGGATGTAAGCGGAAATTACCAGGGAGGATACGGCATTTTAGAAACCGGCGAGGATAAAGGTTTAAGCAATGGTTTTGCTAATTGGGCCGAAATTAAATCTGCCGATTTTCCTGTCGAAGCCACATCATCGGGTTGCATCACTGGATTTAAAACTGTTGGAGCTGTCGCCTCCATGCCTAGCGGAGAAACCAACGTTGATCACGCCGCTCTTTATTCTCGAATTACCGGCTACAGCGTAGCTACTTTGCCAACTAGAAAATGTAATCAACTTGGCACGTGGCAAACGACCACAAATAACTGCCAAAGAATTTCCTGTGCGGCAATTAACCAAAACTCTACCGGAACAATTACAAACATTCCTTCTGGCTCAGGCGATTCCACAAAATGGGCATTATGGTCAAATTCTGGCGGTGCTTCATACCCATCTGTCAATGCTGCACGCAGCTCAATTTTAGTAGACGGTTCGATAGTAAAATCATCGGCAACATCAACAGGAACTTGTAATAATAATCTTGGCTTCTTCCAAATTTCT
>CAMBFP010000057.1 GCA_945865745.1 Rhizobium sp. Q54
AGCTGAATGCTGATGGAGTTCAGGATGATAGTGGAGTATGGACTAAGGTAAAAGGACCTCATCAAAAATGCTTGATCGACGTATTTACAAACCCAGCTACTCCGCTCAGCAATGCCTATGGTTGCTACCGCGGTGTTGATGAAGATGCAAATTCGGTCACTAATAAAAACTATCGCGAATATATTTACGGCGGCATAGAGAAATCAGACAATGGCGATGGTGCCTGCACCAATCCCACAACATGGAATAAGGATCGCAGAAATAGAATTCTTGGTTACGACACTGATGAGCAGAGATATTACATGACCGGCCCAGGAATGGCTCCATCTTACGCTTGTTATCGCTTTTTGGCTAAGGTCATAGCAGAAGGTGGGAACACGGCTGAAGAAGATCAAGCCGCAATGCAAAAATCTTACGATTGTTGTAAATCTAGAAGTCAAAATGCCGTCTGTATCGAGAGCGAAGGAGGGTCTAGAGATATTAACAATAAAGTAACTTCCCCCAACGGCGTTAGTAGCTACGATAATTCGTTGGAGGTTAACGATGATTCTGCACTTGAGAAAACTTGGTATAATAACTCCAGAAATAAATTCTGCACAATTGGCTCTAAATGTGAGAATAATGGTATCGTGTTTGAAGCTTATGCCAGCACTCAGCAAGTGAACTATGCCTGCGTTAAAACCTATTCATCTTGCCCTTATAATCACTTACTCGGCGGCGGAACAGAAAAGAAAGAAGAGGATGGTGACAACCTGGTGAATTTTTGCCAATTCATGAAACACTGCTCGAAGCTGCCTATCCTTCCTTATGTTCGCACTTCCAATCTTACCGGCGGTTACATCGATTCCTCTTGTCGCGACATGAAAGGCGACTCACAAAATTACTTTAGCTACCAAGCAGAATTATTGCAGAGCAAAACTACAGGCTTCACAGCGCCAATCGTTCAGTGCTTCAAAGAAACAATGCAAAATATTTTTCTCAACAAAGCAGGACATACCGAATGCCTCGATCCTGATGAACCGCCAGATCAGGATGAATACTGCAGTAGTGGCTATAAATTCCGCAAAGGCTTAGCTCTAACTGGAGATTCTTTTTTTATCAAAATACAAAAGCGCTTCCAGCTATTAATCAAAATAGTGCTAACAATCTCTGTGACATTTTATGGAGTGATGATTTTGCTTGCGGTGCCAAAATCTTACATCGAACGCAAAAACTTATTTCCTTATGTCCTCAAACTCGCACTAGTTTGCTACTTCACCATGGGCACCGCCTGGCAAGATATATTGATTAGAGGGGTTCTTGAATCTTCTGGAACTTTAGCAGCGATATCTTTTAAGCCCGACAACCCAGAGCCAACCAAGTTAGATGGGTGCCAATTCCCGCGCTGGAATTACGCCGACGATGATGATAGCACGAAATACAAGGATCCAAGCTATCCCCCTGGCAAAGAATACTTAGAAGTTTGGGATATTCTCGATTGCAAAATCGCTAACGCTCTTGGCTTTGGGCCGGAACTATCCGTACCTAATCTGATCTTTATGATTCTCGGAGGATTCTTCACTGGGGGCTTGGGAATTGTATTTGTGATCGCCGCATTCTCTTTCGCCTTCTTCCTGATTATTATGACGATTAGGGCGCTGCAGTTTTTCTTGGTAGCAATGACTTCGGTGATTATCTTGATGTATATCTCTGTCTTCATCATTCCTTTGTGCCTTTTTAACAGAACCAAAGAAATTTTTAATAAATGGTGGAAGAACATGCTCGGCTTCATTCTTCAGCCAATGATTCTATTTGCTTATCTTGGCATACTAATCGCGATCTTTGATAATATTGTAATCGGCAGTGCCACCTTCACAACGACAGGAACAATCACAATAGATGGAGTAAGCGTCACAGACGACCGCGGACAAAAATTCAAAAAAACCATCTCCTGCAATAGCAAAGCAGAAAATGATAGCATTTACTGCATCTTCAAAATCGCTGACATCAAAACCTACACTGGTTTCGAAGCTCTTGGTATAGGTCTGCCAATACTTGGATCGATGAATGCGTCAAAACTAATTACAATAATCAAGGGCGCCTTGCTCATGTATATCTTCTCTACATTCATGGATAAGATTGCCGAAGTCGCGGCAAAACTGGTCGGAGGCAGTCAAATTGCCAATAGTAGTTGGTCAAATAATTTCAATGCTAGCAAAGCTTACTCTACCCTTCGTGGAATTCAAACTCGCGGCATGTCTGCAATAAGCGCCCCTGTCAAATCAGCTCTGCGAAAAGGTGTAAATGCTGCATCTAAAGGCAGTAAAAGTGAAGCTGCTGAAATAGCTGAAATAGCTGAAATAGGCGGCTCTGATAATAAGGGAGAACGTAATAATATCGGCCCTGATGATCCGGGGTTGCGTAGTCCTACCAATAACTCTGACCAAACTAATATGGAGAGTGCTGGCGAAGGCGTTACTGGTGGTGGTGGTAAATCTGAGACTCCGCCAATAAGTTCTAGCACACCAGAACCTTCACCTACTTCAACCGATGGAGCTACTAAGCCAAACGAATCTTCTGCTAGTGATACAACCCTCGCTCCTGAAGATTCGGCTAAGGAAACAAGAGATAAAGATTCTGATCCTAAGGAAACAAGAGATAAAGATTCTGATTCTGAGACGGCAACTAAAACTCCTACTACTGCTTTTGATCCAATGGCTTCTGCTTATGAAGCTCTTGCGGCAGTGGTAGAAACTGTTAAGGAAGTGGCAGGAGCTGCTGCAGGAGCTGCTGCGGGAGCTGCTACGGAAGTGGCAGGAGCTGCTAAGAAAGCGGGTACGGATATTTACTCGGCTGCAACTGGTGGAGCTGATAATTCTGAGGCACCACCTCCACCTCCAGCGTCAAGTGGTGGAGCCGATAATAATCCTGCAGCTTCGACTTCTGAGGTAGCACCTCCACCTCCACCTTCAGCGTCAAGTGGTGGCGAGCAAGGAGGAGACTCTGGCGGAACTCCATCCGTTAAATCTACACCTTCGACACCAGACGGTGGCAACACTCCGGCCAGTGAGGATTCAAAAGCAGAATTAAAGCCAAATACGGCAGCTCCAGAAAAATCCGAGGCTGCTCCAACTAATAGAGCGCAAGGAGGAGGAGACTCTGGCAGAGGTTCATCCGTTAAATCAAATGAGCCTAAATCAAAAGGAAAAGGCAGCGGCGAATCGCGCTATATGTTCTCCACTAAAGAAGGAGTTAAAGCTCAAGGCGGAAGCCCTGTTAAATCATCATCTGTTAAATCAAATACTCCTTCTAAAGACGCGGCTTCAGCATCAAGTGGCGGCAACAGTCCTAGGGAAACCAATTCATCAAGACTACGCAAAGAGGCAACGGAAAAGAAACTTAAGGCCAATGCTCCAAGCGCCTCTTCAAATCCAAAACAAAAACCTTCGGCTACTTAACAAACAAATATCCAGATCAAGATCACTGACAAAAAAACAAATTATCTATGCGCGTGGATAATTCAAAAAACACCTTTAGCTCAATAGAATTAAGCGATTCTAATTATCTACAGACCCGATAATGGGCCTATGGCGCTAGTCAATCCTGGCTTTAAGACTAATAACCTTCGCGCCCAAATATCTAGTCAGCACTTCCGGCACATTCACTGACCCATCTTCATTTTGATAATTTTCTAAAATCGCCAAAAGCGTGCGACCAACTGCCAGCGCTGATCCGTTCAATGTGTGCGCGAAATGCGTTTTGCCTTCTTTGGTTTTGTATTTGATCGAAGCGCGTCTCGCTTGAAAATCGCCGCAGTTAGAACAGCTTGAGATCTCGCGATATTTTTTCTGACTCGGCAGCCAAACTTCTAAATCGTAAGTTTTTTGTGCACAAAAACCCATGTCGCCAGAGCAAAGTAGAATTTTACGAAAGGGCAATTCAAGGCGACGTAAAATCTCACAAGAAATATCGGTCATTCTTTCGTGCTCGGCTTCTGAAGCCTCAGCCGAAGTGATTGAAACCAATTCCACTTTTTTAAATTGATGTTGACGAATTAGGCCTTTTGTATCTTTTCCGGCAGAGCCAGCTTCACGACGAAAGCACGGGGTGTAAGCGGTGAAGCGCAAAGGCAATTCGCTTTCCGACAAAGTTTTTTTTGCCACTAAATTCACCAAAGAAACTTCAGAAGTTGGAATTAGCCAGTAACCATCAGAAGTTGAAAAAGCCTCTTCTGCAAATTTTGGCAACTGCCCCGAAAAGCGCATGGCTTCAGATTTAACAAGGTTTGGTGGCGAAACTTCGCGGTAATTATTTTCAAGTGCGACATCAAGCATAAAATTTGAAAGTGCACGTTCGAGCTGGGCTAGTCCGCCACTTAAAGTTGAAAATCTTGCGCCCGACATCAAGGCAGATTGCTCAAAATCCAGCATTCCCAACGCTTCGCCAATTTCGTCGTGAGCTTTTGGAGTGAAGGAAAATTTTCTCGGCTCGCCAAATTTTTCGATTTCAACATTGTGATTTTCGTCAGAACCAACCGGAACAGAATCGTGCGGAACGTTGGGAATGGTGGCGAGAAGCTCATTTAATTTTTCATCAACCGAGAAATTATTTTCTGCTGCGGCAAGTTCTTCATTGATATTTCTTCCAGCTGCCAACAAGACTTCGATTTCTGACGAAGCCCAACCAGCCTCTGCACTTTGGCCAGAGCTTTTTACAACGTTATTAAAGCCAGATTTTTTTTTCGCTTCAGCCATTTCTTGCGCAAACTTATTTCTCTTTGTTTGCAATTCTTGAATTATGGAAATTTTTTTACGCTTTTCTTCGTCAAGCGTGAGAATGTCTGAAGCTTTGAAGGTCGCGCTTCTTTTCTGCATCGCCGCATCAAATTTTTCTGGGTTTTCGCGGATCCATTTTATGTCTAGCATTTGAATAAGAATTTTTTGGTAATTGAAAAGCCTGGATCCCCGCCTGCGCGGGGATGACGCTTGAAGTAAAGCGTTCTTGAAGTAAAGTGCGCTTGAATTAAAGCACACTCTTTACCCGTCATCCCCGCGTAGGCGGGGATCCAGGAAATAATCTTTACTCTCTTAACCAGGCGAAATTTTTCAATGATGAAACTCAACGCAATAAATCTTTCACAAGACCTAATCCGCATTCCATCTTACTCCGGCGTAAATCCCCAAGTGTTAGAATTTCTTTTCACTCACTTAAAAAATCTCGGCTTCGCTTGTGATATTTTGGAATTTGATGGATCGAATTCTTATAAAGTTAACAATTTGCATGCGGTTTTTAATCCAAAAAATTCGAGTAAAATTTTGTATTTTGCTGGTCACACCGACGTTGTAAATGAAGGCAACAAAGCCTCTTGGACGCACGATCCTTTTGCAGCAAAAATAGTAGACGGAAAACTTTTTGGACGTGGCGCCGCCGACATGAAATGCGCGATTGCCTGCTTTATTTCTGCGGTTGCAGAGTTTTTAGAAATGCATCCAAACCCTGATTTCGGCATCGGTTTTTTAATCACAAATGACGAAGAAGCAGATGGAATTAACGGCACGGCAAAAGTTTTGGAATGGATGAAAAATTCCGGCAGAAAAATTTCGCACTGCTTAGTTGGTGAGCCGACAAATCCAGAAAAATTTGGTGAGATGATCAAAATCGGACGCCGTGGATCTATTGGCTTCAAGATTAAAATAATCGGCAAACAAGGTCATGTTGCTTACCCAAATATCGCATTAAATCCAATTACAATTTTGATCTCACTTCTGAAAATTTTAAAAGATCATCGACTTGATGAAGGCACAAAATTCTTTGATCCAAGCAATCTTGAAATCACCTCAATCTCTTCGCAAAATCTCGGTGGCAACGTAATTCCAAATGAAGCCGAAGCGGCTTTTAACGTGCGTTTCAACGATTTGCATTCTGCACAATCGATTCTCGATTTAGTAAAATATGCTTGCGAAAAAACCATCGGCTTCGGCGCGAAATACGAACTTACTCATCGAACAAGCGGTGAAAGTTTTTTGAGTGATCCAAAATTTTTAGCAGAAATTGTTGTTAAAGCTTCGGAAAAAATCACCGGCAAAAAACCAGTTTTGAGCACAACGGGCGGAACTTCTGACGCTAGGTTTATCAAGGACTATGCCGAAGTAGTCGAAATAGGATTAGTCAACAAAACCGCCCACAAAATCGACGAATTTTCTGAAATTTCTGAAATCGAACAATTACAAAAAACCTACCTAGAAATCTTACGAAAATTTTAAATTTTCTGCGTAAATAGAAGATTCAAAAAAATCTGCTAACTCTTTACAGCAGAGGCTTTAACGCAAATAAAAATTTTTTTTCGAGTAAAAAATGACAATCTTCAAAATTCAAGATCAAGAAATTATTGACGGTATTTGTCCAGAAATTCCAGAAGGCACGACGGAGGTTGATTTCTCTGGCTGCTACAAACTCGAAACAATCACCAACATTCCTGAGACGGTTAAGAAATTGGACCTTAAAGACTGCATAAGTCTTCAAGTCTTGCCCGAGCTTCCCGAAGGTATTGAAGAGATTAATTTGTCTGGCTGCAAAAGGCTCAAAACGGCCCCTAACATTCCTGGAACGCTTAAGAAATTTAATCTTGGAGGATGGCAAGAAATTCGGATCTTACCAAGACTTCATGAAGGCATTGAAGAGATTGGTTTGTCTGGCTGCAGAAACCTAGAAACAATCACTAACATTCCTGGGACGGTTAAGAAATTGAATCTTACAGGATGCTTTAAGCTTCAATTCTTGCCAGAGCTTTCTGAGGGTATTGAAGAGATTAATTTGTTTGGCTGCGAAAGGCTCAAAACAGTCCCTAAAATTCATGAAACGGTTAAAAAATTAGATCTTGGAGAATGGCAAGAAATTCAGATCTTGCCAAGGCTTCATGAAGGCATTGAAGGGATTGGTTTGTCTGGCTGCAGAAACCTAGAAACAATCACTAACATTCCTGGGACGGTTAAGAAATTGAATCTTACAGGATGCTTTA
>CAMBFP010000058.1 GCA_945865745.1 Rhizobium sp. Q54
AAAAATTTATGACGTTGCAACGCTAGAAAAAGCCGAAGCGCAGCAAATTTCTTTCTTAAATTCTGGTCAATATTTGGATAAATTTTTGAGCTCAAAAGCGGGATTTTGCTTACTCGATGAAAAGCAATTAAGTAAGGCTCCACAAGGCATGCTGGCGCTAGTTCATAAAAATCCTTACTTCGCTTACGCTAAAATTTCTGCGGCTTTTTACGAAGCGAGTGGAGCGGAATTTTTTGGCGAAAAATTAATTCATCCGACAGCAAAAATTGGCGAAGGAACCATTGTTGCTCCTAATGCTTACATCGGAAAAAATGTTGAAATTGGTAAAAACTGTTTCATCGGTACGGGCTCGTCAGTTCTGGATGGATGCATTATTGGCGACAACTGCATAATCAATTCTAGCGCAACAATCTGCTTCGCGATCATTGGAAATAATTCAGTAATTTTTAGTGGTGCAAGAATCGGCCAAGATGGTTTTGGCTTTGCGCACGATGCTGGAATTAATCATAAAATCGTTCAGCTCGGAATCGTTGAAATCGGAAGTGGAGTTGAGATCGGAGCCAATAGCTGCGTGGATCGTGGCGCGATTGAAAATACAGTGATTGGTGATGGAACCAAGATCGACAACCTTGTGCAAATCGGTCACAATGTAGTAATTGGCAAAGGTACAGTAATCGCTGGATGCTCGGCAATAGCGGGCTCAACACACATTGGAAATTTTGTGCAAATCGGCGGTGGCTCAAATATTTCTGGTCACATTGTGATTAATGATGGCGCAAGAATCGCTGGAATGACCGGCGTAATGCGCGACGTTCCAGCAAAACAAATCATGGCAGGAATTCCGGCAATGCCGATCAAACAATGGCATCGAGCTAATGCTGCGCTAATTAAGAAAAATTCTAATTAGGCCATCGCGTCTCTAAGCTTTAAAAAAATATTTTATTTTTTTGCTGAGATTTTTGCTCAATTTCCTTCCCAAAAATTCATCAACCAAAATCACTAAATAAGATGAATTTGTGAGAAAAATTTCGTCGGCATTTTTCAATGCAGAAATTTTTGCTTTCACTTTTTTTATCTTTAATTCCGGAATTTTTAGCAATCTTTCGCGCACACATCCAAGTACAATTCCGCAGCTTTCGTGAGGTGTATAAATTTGACCATTCTTCACCCAAAAAATATTCGCTGACGAAGTTTCGGCGATAAAATTTTTATCAGAAAGCATTGCGGCGTCAAAAAATTTTTGCTCCCTCGCTTCAATTTTTGCTAAGACGTAAGACGTTGCCGACATTGGCTTGAAGGATATTCCTGGCGTACGAGTTTTGGCAATTCCTAAGCGAATTTTTTTTGGTAATTCGCGCGCAGGAAAAGTTTCGATGATTACGAGCGCTGCGCTTTCATTAGTTGGTAAATATCCAGCGCTACCAATCCCGCGACTAATCGAGATGCGCAAAATTCCGTTCTCTGCCGAATTTTTTTTGATTAGTTGGTAAGATTTTTTTTCGAGATCAGAAATTTCTGCAGAAAATTTAAGCAGCTTTAAAGCCCTATGAATCCTTGCTTCATGAAGATGAAAATCGAAAATCTCTCCGTTAATAATCTTACAAGTTTCAAAAATTCCGTCGCCAAAAAGAAAGCCACGTTCACGAATTGAAATCGTAGCTTTTTCTTCCGCGACAAGGTTTTGATTTTTGAAAACGTATTTTTTCATTTGATGAAACTGTTGCTGAAGCTCACATTTTTGTTTTCGATCTGGCTCGCGATTTTTGCTGCCGCGGCTCTATTTTACTATTTCCAAGGCCTACCAAGTTTGGATGATTTGGAAAAAGAAAGCGGTAAGCAGATTGTGCAAATCAATTACGCAAATGGCAATCGCATCACTAATCGCAGCGAAATTTACGCCAGTGAAGTGAGTTACTATGAACTACCTCAGCATCTTATTAATGCGGTTGTGGCGACTGAAGATCGGCGTTTTTTTTCACATCACGGTGTCGATATTTTTGGAGTTGCTAGAGCCTATGTTGCCAATAAAAAAGCAGGTCGAGTGGTGCAAGGTGGTAGTACGGTCACGCAGCAGTTAGCGAAAATTTTATTTCTCAGTTCGGATCGAACTTTAAAAAGAAAAATTCAGGAAATGCTTCTTGCCTTGCAGCTCGAGAGGCGCTTTACCAAGGAGCAGATTCTAACTTTTTACCTCAATCGTGCTTATTTCGGTGCGGGCAACTACGGCGTTGGCAATGCGGCAAAAAGTTATTTTGGCAAAGACGTGTCGCAGTTGAATTTAAGCGAGTCTGCACTGCTTGCGGGCTTGTTGAAAGCGCCGTCAAAACTTTCGCCAAAGAATAATCGCGAACTCGCTGAGAACAGAACTGGAGTGGTTTTGCGCGCGATGATCGATGCTGGATTTTTGGATGAAAAAAATCTTTCGGAACTTCAGCAAGATCCTCGCTACATTACTGATCACGGGCAGAGGCTTTATTTTACTGACTTCGTTTACGAACAGTTGCCGGATTTTTTAGGAAAAAAAGAAGGGAAAGAAAAAATAGTTTCTATCATCACAACTTTGGATGAGGCGCTACAGGCTAACATGGAAGAGGTTTTGAATGATTTTGTCGGGAAGCATTCTGAGAAGCTTGGTACATCAGAAGTTGCTGTTGTTGTAATGAGTAAAAGTGGCGCAGTGCTTGCCATGTCTGGCGGGAAGGATCATCAACAAAGCCAATTCAATCGCGCCGTTTATGCAAAAAGACAAGCTGGCTCGGCCTTTAAAACCTTTGTTTATTTGGCTGCTTTTGAGAAGGGCTGGAAATCTGATGACGTGCTTGAAGATAAGAAAATCAACGTCGGAACCTGGTTGCCTGACAACTATAATAGTAAGTTTTTAGGCGAGGTAACGTTGCAGCGTGCATTTGCTGAATCGTTAAATTCAGTTGCTGTTCAGCTCGCGCGCGATGTTGGGGGAAGTGCTATTACGTCAATAGCCCGTAAGTGTGGCATTAGTTCAAAAATGGATAAAAGTGATCCAACGATTTCTTTGGGCACTACCGAAGTAAGTTTATTAGAGCTCACCGGAGCTTACGCTACTATTGCCTCAGACGGTAATGCGGTAATTCCTCACGCGATTTCAGAAATCAGAAATGGAGAAAATCAAGAACTCTACAGGCATGAATCTTCTGGTCTTGGAGAGGTTGCTTTGGAAAATTCGATCAAAGAAATCAAAAAACTTTTGCGCGAAGTTGTAAGAAGTGGAACGGGAAAAAATGCCAACGTGGAAGAGAATGTTTTGGGAAAAACCGGAACAAGCCAAAACTTCCGAGATGCTTGGTTTGTTGGCTTTGACGATGAGTATGTAATCGGAGTTTGGATTGGGAATGATGACAATTCAGCAACATCTAAAATCACCGGAGGATCTCTTCCGGCGCAACTTTTTGGAGAGATCCTGAAAAAAATTTAATTGTTGAGGACGCTCGGATTTACCCCGCGCTTCACAACTCAACCTTGCTAAAAATTTCATAGAAATTCTTAGGTCTAATGGTGGGTCTGGGAGGACTTGAACCTCCGACCTCGCACTTATCAGGCGCGCACTCTAACCAACTGAGCTACAGACCCATCAAACAAGGCGGCGCAACCTATTAACGAGTAGGCAAAAGTCAAATATTTTGACCTCATGTTTGCAAGTGCGGCTTGAAGCGGTTTGCAATTAGCTAATCTAGTCTAATATTTGATCGGTGAATTCTTCTTTAATCCAGATTTTAAATAACATGCCTAGCTTCGACATCGTCTCCAAAATCAACATGCAAGAAATCGACAACGCGATGAATTCCGTGATGCGCGAGATCGGAAATCGTTACGATTTTAAAGGTGCAGTTTTTACTTTGGAGCTCAAAGAAAAAGACAATTTGATTCTGATTACTGCGGATAGTGAATATCGCCTTGAATCAATTCGCGACTCGATGAAGGTTTTTGCAACCAAGCGTGGCGTGGATGCAAGAGCTTTTGATTTTCAGAAAGAAGAAAAAGCGGGTGGAAATATGATGCGTCAGGAAGTGAAGTTGCGCAATGGCATCGAGCAAGAAATTGCCAAAAAAATCGTCAAGCATGTGAAGGATACGAAGATGAAAGTTCAGGCTTCGATCAAGGCCGATGAGGTGCGTGTTGACGGTAAAAAACGCGATGATTTGCAAGAGGCGATGACTTTGTTGCGCGCTGCTAACTTTGATATTCCGCTACAATTTATTAATTTCCGCGAGTAGTGAAAATTTTCTTAAACGGCGAAGAAAGAATTCTTGCGAGCAAAATGACTGTCGCAGAATTGGTTGCTATGCTCGAGCTCGATGTAAAAAAAATTGCGGTGGAGAAAGATTTAGAAATCGTAAATCAAGATCGTTTTTCAGCGACTGTGATTGACGAAGGAAGTCGAATTGAGATCGTTCACTTTATTGGCGGAGGCTGATTTTACTGCTCCAGCATTGATGTTGCGAATTTTGCTGCGCCGGCAAATTGGTTTTTTTTGTACTTCATTTTTACTGCATCGCCAAGACGCAGTGTTTCGGCTTTTTTAGCGTTATCAATTACTACCCAAGAAGTTTTTGGATCAATCAAATCAGAAACAGAGCCAGTCGCAACGATGCGGCGCTCAATTTCTAATTCGTTAGTAATTGCATTCTCAGATTCATATTGGCCGATCACTTCAAACTTATCATTTTGCTTAATGCCATCAGCCGAGCCGAGAGAAACTTTGAAGATCGATTTATTGTTCAAAACGCGCTTTTCTAAGATGTAGCCTTTTTTGGCGAAGAAGTTTTTTACGTCTACTTCGATGTCATTCACAGCATCTTCTGCGGCCTTACGCACCAAGCTGTCATCGCGTTTTGCGCCTTCAATTTTTTTACCACCGATTTGCAATCCGCCTAGTGACACACCACCATCTTGTTGAGTGGCTTCCGAGCGAGATTTTTTTGCGGAGAACTCTATTGATTCAACGACGGAAAGCGCAGGAAGTTCGTAGATTTTAATATTTCCAGCGACGTCAGCAGAGTAAGTATATTTTGGTGGGATTGAAACCATTTGGCCGTTTTGCGGATTGTAGAAGGTTGAGCCAGCGGAATATTTGCTGGTAAATCCCGCATTTGAAATTGTGCCGGATATTGCGTAATCAGCAACGATCGGGCCTTTGTAAGATCCTGTCTTCTTCATTTCGGCGAGCTCTATTTCTTTTTGCAATTTTTCTGCAGCTTTGCGATCAACAATTTCGCCAAGACGATTTTTGCTTAAAATATTTTCAACATTATTGGCGAGTGAATCGCCAAGGCCAGTTTGTTTAGCGATTTCATTTTCATTTTGATCAAGAGCAAAAACTACGATCTTTGGAGCTTTACCTTCGAGATTTTCTTTGCTCGGTACGAACTTACTTTTGCTTAAAAATTGTTTTTGATACTCATCAAAATTTTTAATGGTGGTTGAGCAAGCGCTTAGAATGAGTAAGAGAGTGAGATGTTTTAACTTCATGTGATTGCTAATTAATAATTCCGATCACCTTCAAAATTCCTTTGTTAGAAATTTCATCCTCGAGAGATTTTATCGCCGCTGCGTAAGATTCTTTTTCGCTGATTGATGAGCTGCCAGTTACTTCGACTCTATTACTTGCGACGATTTTTCCGCTGGAAATATTTTCAAAATCGATTTGTAATTTCGTCATGTGAGAGCCGTAAATCTTGCCGCTTTTTGCAGAGGATTGAATCGCAATCTCGATTTGATTGGCGCCGCCACGAGAATTGGAGATTTTTATTTTCTCTTTATTGAGTGCAGTACGAATAGCTTGCGTGATTTCCTTTGAGGAGTTGATCGCAAAATAAAATTCGATTTTGTCGGCGAGTTGATTGAATTGATTTTGAAAAAAGGCGATACGACTTAATTTTTCTTTCAAGTTAACAGACTCTCCCGCTCCAGCAAGAATGCGACTTGAGAGTTCAATTTGTTTTTCAAGATCAAGAATTTTTAACAAAAAAACGCGTTTTTGAATTGGGTTCGCTCCAGTCAAATTTTTCTCTAAGTCAGAAACTTGTTTTTCAGAAAATTCAGTTTTTTCTTTTTGATCGCGAATGAACGGATCACGCTTTATTTCAACTTCAATAAAAAGTTCTGGGCCTACTTTTTCACTGCGCGAAATGCGGAAGTTAGTGAAGTCGATCCTCTCAATATTTTGTTTAACTTGTTGGCGCATTTCTTCATTTGTGCCGCGAGAATCTTCTTCGATTAATGAAGTTGATTCCGAAGAAATGCTAACCATCAAGCGTGCTGCGGCATCTGCTAGAGCCGCTTTCGTACCCTCTTCTAAATTTGCTCCGGCGGAAATGCCGTAGAAATTTTCAGAATTATTTTGTTTGGGAGAGAGGTACCAAGAGGGCTCTACAGCTTTTTGAGAAGAGGAGGAGCAGGAGGCAACAAAAAAAATTGTCGCTAAAATTAATCTACTGATCGAGTTCTTTGAATGCATCTTTGCTGTTGCTGTCGCTAGAATTAATACGGCTTGAAGCGGCGCCAGCTTTAGCGCTGGCCTTCGCCTCTTCGCTTGCCCAATTGCTGCAAGCGGTGAGTGAAGTTAGGGTAAGGAGTAGAATTAACTTTTTCATTATTGAGCAGTTTTTTCGTTAGCTACTGGCTTGCTTCCTCTTTCTGTTTCAAGCTCAGAGAAAAGTTCTTTTGAGGCCTCTTGAGTTTTTGCAATATTCTCGCGAGCAACGTTTGATTTAGCTACTTGTGCGGAAAAAGATTTTTGGCTGTCGGCCAAAAACTTGCTGTAATCTTCGTTGCTAAGAAGCATGTGAACG
>CAMBFP010000059.1 GCA_945865745.1 Rhizobium sp. Q54
CAATCGCCAAAACAATTTGGTAGACAGGATTAATTGAGGCAGCAAAATCAAGGCTCCAGGCCTGATTAGCAAAAATTAAAAACAGTAAAAATAATCTGAAAAATGGCATTGATCGAGTTAAAAAACATCGGATTAAAAATCGGCGGAAAGCAAATCATTGAGGGAATTTCTCTGCAACTAAAAAGAGGCAAAATCACCACATTGATTGGCCCTAATGGCGGCGGAAAAACTTCTCTCGCGCGCATTCTGCTTGGCATTATTAAACCTACTAGCGGCGAAATTTTTAGTAATAAAAAAATCAGCATTGGCTACATGCCGCAAAAAATCGAGATCGAAAAAAATATTCCGATCTCATCACGCGATTTTGTGCAACTTGAAAATGGCGCGATTGATCAAGCGCTGGCTAAGCGCCTCAATGTCGAAAAGATTTTAGATAAACAAATTCACGATCTTTCTGGCGGGCAATTGCAGAAAATTTTATTCCTTCGTGCACTTGCTGGAAAGCCAGATTTGCTTGTGCTCGACGAGCCTACGCAATATATGGATATTGCCGGAATTCAGGATTTTTATCAGATTATTGAAGAGGTTAGAAGTGAGCGTGGATGCACAATTCTACTGATCTCGCACGACCTTCATTTGGTGATGCAAAAGACAGATTTAGTTTTTTGTATTAATCACCACGTTTGCTGCCACGGGGCTCCCGAGGATATTAATCAACATCCAGAATATTTGTCTTTGTTCGGAGTTTACCAACATCATCACAATCACAAGCACGGCTAGTTTGCGCACAAGACTAGAACCCTTATTTATTGCCGGCATTGCCGACTGCGCGGTAATTACAAGAAGAACGGGTGTGCAACATCGCCACCGAGCAAGCAATAATTCAGAATAGGGCGAGTTACGCTAATTCTTTTACTACTGAACTTAAATCAATCGACCCGACTTCACCAATTCCCTCGATCAATGGCACATCTGCCAAAAATTTTATTCCCATTTTTTTCGCCAAATCCTTTGCGCCGTCTTTGCCGAATAAATATTTTTTTTCACCCGAAATTTCCAAGTAAGACATGTTTTGGATCAGGCCTAGAATCGGAACTTTTAACTTTGCAAAACAATCAATCGACCTCACTACGTCAATCACCGCGAGACTTTGTGGCGTTGAAATAATTACTACTCCGGCGAGTGGAAATTTTTCGGCAATGCTCAAATAAACATCCCCAGTTCCTGGCGGCATATCGATCACCATCAGATCAACCTCTTTGCCATCAGCTTTCCAATTCACACTGCGAATTAATTGGTAAAGAATCTTCGTAACCATCGGCCCGCGCCAGACGCCAGCGGCATTGGGATCAATCAGCGAGCCAATCGAAATACATTTCACGCCGTGACTCATTAGCGGCAAAAGCAAATTGTCTTTCATCTCTGGCTTTTCGGCGAGATTCATTAAATGTGGAATTGACGGCCCGTAAATATCCGCGTCAACCAAAGCTACATTCAGGCCAGAGTGCTTAGCGCTAACCGCGAGATTACAAGCAATTGTAGATTTTCCGACTCCGCCTTTCGCCGAAGCCACAACAATAATTTTTTTTACCCCAACCACAGCCACAGGTTGATTCATAAAGTCAGCTAAAGTTTCCTTGGACATCTTTTGAAAAAAAAATTTATGAAAATTTCTGTAATCATCACCGTTTTTAACGGCGAGAAACACATTGCTTGCGCGATCGAATCATTTTTGGCGCAGAGCTATGAAAATAAAGAACTTGTCATTGTCGACGGAATTTCCACCGACGGCACACATGAAATTATTTCCACTTACCAAAAAAAATTCTCGCAAATAATCAAATGGATCAAAGAAAAAGACAGCGGCATTTCTAATGCACGCAATATCGCCTTGAAACATGTTACTGGTGATGTCGTCGGCTTTCTAGGCTGCGACGATTTTTTTCACAAAAATTTCTTCGAGGAATTTTTTTACTACGCTGCGATTAATCCGAATTTTGACGTCGCTTATTTCAATAGTTATTGCATCGGATTTTCTAATTCATTTTTGAATAGCGCGGCAATTTCTATGACAAGAAGAAATCTCATTAAGCTTTGTCCGATAGGATCTGGTGAGTCATTTTACTATCGCAGAAAAATTTTCGAGAATTACCAATTCAACGAAAAAAATCTCTACAGCATGGATTATGAATTCAACATGGCTCTGGTCACAAAGAAAAAATATCTCTTTTTCCCAATCAACATTACCGCTGTTTTTAATCAAAATATTGGCACCAACCAATCTAGCGCAAACTCTGTGAAACAAAGACTTGAAACAGTTTTTGTCCAACTCAAATATGCGAAGAATCTGAAAGAAAAACTTCACGTCCTCTGGCGTGCAAAAAAATTACTCTTAAAAAATTCTTCATCTCTCAACCAGCTCAATTCCCTCTAAATGAAAAAGGCATTAATCACCGGAATCACCGGACAGGACGGCTCTTATTTGACCGAATTATTACTTGGCAAAGGCTACGAAGTTCACGGCATCATTAGACGCTCAAGCAGCTTCAACACTGGGCGCATTGATCATCTCTATAATGATACAGAAATCAGCGGTAAGAAATTATTTTTGCATTACGGCGATTTATCTGACTCTTCTTCAATTTCACGCTTACTAGAAAAAGTTGTTCCAGACGAGATCTACAATCTTGGCGCACAAAGTCACGTCAAAGTAAGTTTTGATGTGCCGGAATATACCGCCGATATTGATGCGACAGGCACTTGCAGAATCTTAGATGCAATCAAAGACACGCGCATCAAAACAAGATTTTACCAAGCATCGAGCAGCGAAATGTTTGGAAAAGTTCAGGAAATTCCGCAACGCGAAACTACACCTTTTTACCCACGCAGCCCTTACGCTTGCGCTAAACTTTACAGTCACTGGCTAACCGTAAATTACCGTGAATCTTACGATCTTTTTGCCTGCAGCGGAATTTTATTTAATCACGAATCTCCGCGCCGCGGCCAAACTTTTGTGACTAGAAAAATCACCCACGGTCTTGCTGAAATTCTTGCTGGAAAAGCAGACAAACTCTACCTAGGAAACCTCGACGCCAAACGCGATTGGGGTTTTGCTGGTGACTACGTTGAAGCCATGTGGCTCATGCTTCAGCAAGATAAAGCTGATGATTACGTTATCGCAACAGGAGAAACTTATTCAGTAAAAGAATTCCTCGAAGAAGCTTTTGGTTACGTCGGCTTGGATTGGAAAAAATATGTTGAAATCAGCGAAAAATATTTCCGTCCGGCAGAAGTTGATTTGCTAATTGGCGATTACTCAAAAGCTAAAAAAGAATTGGGCTGGGAACCAAAAGTTAAGTTCAAAGAATTAGTTAAAATGATGGTCGATTCTGACAGAAAACTAGTTTCGTAAATAATTAACCACCTTCCTGGATTTCCTCTTTCTTAGGAATGTTGAAACAACTAAACGCGGCATTGCCCTCACAAAAGTGAGGGAGTTCCAAAAAAAATTCTAATACATGCAAAAAAACTCTAAAATTTTCGTTGCTGGTCATCGCGGCATGGTCGGCTCGGCAATTCTGCGCGAGTTACAAAAACAAGGCTACAGCAATATCATTATTAAAACTCGCGTCGAACTTGATCTTCTTAATCAAGCGCAAGTAGCTGAATTTTTCGTCCGCGAAAAACCGGAATTCGTCTTCCTCGCCGCGGCAAAAGTTGGTGGCATTGAAGCAAACAGATCACAGCTCGGAGCCTTCACCTACGAAAATTTACAAATTCAAAATAATATTATTCACAACTCTTACGTCGCCGGCGTAAAACGTTTAATTTTTCTCGGCAGTTCTTGCATTTACCCAAGATTAGCGCCGCAACCGATGAAAGAAGAGCACCTTCTAACTGGCCCACTTGAGCCAACAAATTACGGCTACGCGATCGCAAAAATCGCCGGCGTAAAAATGTGCGAGGCTTATCGCACCCAATATGGCTGCGACTTCGTGCCTTTAATGCCGACAAATCTTTACGGCATTAATGACAATTTTGATCTCGTGAATTCTCACGTTCTGCCTGCACTTTTACGTAAATTTCACGAAGCAAAAATTTCCGGACAAAAATCAATGCAAGTTTGGGGCAGCGGCAATCCTAAGCGCGAGCTACTTTATGTTGATGATTTAGCTGAGGCATGCGTCTTTTCGATGAACAATGAAAACATTACCGAACTAACAAATATCGGCACCGGCGAAGATGTAACGATTCGCGAATTAGCAGAATCTCTCAAAGAAATTACTCAATTTACCGGAGAGATTGAATTCGATGCGTCTAAGCCAGACGGCACTCCGCGCAAACTTCTCGATGTTTCAAAAATTAATTCTTACGGCTGGAAAGCTAAAACTTCTTTAGTTGACGGTATTAGAACAACTTACAATTGGTACCTACAAAATGTCTGATCTCATCCCTTTCGACCAGCGTGACGGCTTCATCTGGCAAGATGGTAAATTCGTAGAATGGAAAGAGGCAAAAGTTCACGTCCTCAACCACGGCTTGCATTACGCTTCTTGCGTTTTTGAAGGCGAGAGAATTTACAACAGAAAAATTTTTAAATTTAACGAGCACTCAACTCGTCTGCACGCTTCGGCCAAGATGATTGGATTCGACATTCCTTACTCGGTTGAAGAATTGAATGAAGCAAAAAAAGCAATCGCTGAAATACAAAATATTACCGACGGATACATGCGCGCTTTCGCTTGGCGAGGCTCGGAAAAAATGGCCATTTCTGCTCAGCAAAATAAAATTCACGTCGCCATCGCTTGCTGGCCATGGCCCCCTTACTACTCAGAAGAAGCTCGCAAAACGGGATTAAAATTAAAATTTGCTCGCTACAAACGCCCCTCACCCGAAACCGCACCTACGGCCTCAAAAGCTGCCGGCCTTTACATGATTTGCACAATTTCTAAACATGAAGCAGAGTGCGAAGGTTACAATGATGCCTTAATGCTTGATTACCGCGGCTTCCTTGCTGAAGCGACCGGCGCAAATTTATTTTTAGTAATGAAAAATGGCGAATTGCACACCCCGCTTCCAGATTGTTTCCTCAACGGAATCACTCGCCTAACCGTAATTGAACTCGCCAAAAAACGCGGCATTAAAGTTGTTGAACGTCACATTAAACCAGAGGAATTTTCTGATGCGATCGACGCTTTTCTAACCGGATCTGCCGCTGAACTTACCCGCATCGGTTCGATTGAAAACAAACACAACTACCCAACCCCAAGCCAGATGACTCTTGATCTTATGCAAGATTACAGTGATTTAGTTCGCGCTTAATTTTATCCGCCGGTTGAGCGAAGTCGAAACTATTAGAAGATTGTAACCTTCACTAAACATCCAAATCATCTAGGGATAAACAAGATTTCGTTGTGCAGCAATGCCATCTCTTTTTTCTCATCTTCTTCATCTCTTGCGTGATCGAATAACTTTTCAAACACCTTAGTTTTTGCGCAGTTTTACTTATGTGAGAGTAAATAATTTTATGAACTTGATCGACATTGATGTGGCTTTTGCGTCTGCAACATTTTTCTTAATCCTTCTTTGGCCAATGTTTATTTGCCGAGGCTTCAGCAAAACCAAGAACTCTGTTGTCTTGTTCAAAATGCCTCAACTTGGCCCAACTTATTGACTACTCGATTCATCTAAGCGGTTTCTGTTTGAGCGGTGACTGCTAAATCAAAAGCAATCATATTACAAAAAATAATTAAAAAATTATGAGAGCAGTAAGATTTATAGTTCGTCTATTATCTGGCCAACCTAGCCCACAAGTTGCCCCTAAAGATGATTTTATAACGGGACTTCAGTCCTGGGTTAACTCAGCCGAACCTGGAGAAAGAGGATCGAGAGTTAAGGCGATGCAAAGAATGATCAAGGCTAGGCGAAATAGAAGTACAAGTCTTACATTAAGTGAACTTCGATTATCATCTCTTCCTGCGCAGATTGCTGAGCTTACTGATTTAACAGATTTAAATCTTGGCAACAACCAACTAACCACAATTCCAAACTCTCTACTAAATTCGCAAGCAGGATTACATCGTAACATCAACCTCAAATCCAATCTAATCTCTCCGGAAGAACTTGTCAGTCTTGACACGCTAGCTCTAGCAAGAGGAGTAACTTTAGAAATATCAATTCAAGACCGCGAGGCCATGGCAGTGGCGAAAGCGGCATTGAATTTACTGCTAATCACGGCTGCAGGAAATTCTCGGGGGGAAGCTCGAGATGAAAATGGATCAACCCAAACCGTTGCTGGATTATTGGCTCGAGGGGCTGATGTTAACGCAGCAAGACCTGATGGTGCCACGGCTTTGATGTTGGGTGCTTATAATGGTCACACAGAAACCGTTTCAGCTCTTCTATCTCACAGTGGAGTTGATGTTAACGCAGTAACATCTGATGGTTACACGGCTTTGATGTTTGCTGCTTATAATGGCCACACAGAAACCGTTTCAGCTCTTCTGCTTCAAAAGGGAATTAATATTAACGCAGTAACATCTAATGGTGACACGGCTTTGATGCTTGCCGCTCAAAAGGGCCACACAGAAATCGTTTCAGCTCTTCTGCTTCAAGAGGGAATTAATATTAACGCAGTAACATCTAATGGTGACACGGCTTTGA
>CAMBFP010000060.1 GCA_945865745.1 Rhizobium sp. Q54
AATTCATCTCTACGGCAAAGAGAAAGTTGCCGCAGGAAGAAAAATGGCTCACGTAAATATTTTAAAATGAAAAACCTCGTTTCACAAAAATCAGGCTTCTTAGGAGTCGAAGAAAAATACTTAAAATCGCCAAGTGATGCAAAAGTTGTAGTCGTTCCTTTTGGTTTAGAAAAATCCGTAAGCTACGGCGGCGGAACAAAAAAAGGACCAAAGGCAATTATTAAAGCCTCGCAACAAGTTGAGCTTTTTGACGAAGAATTTTGGTGCGAGCCATTCCGCAAATACGGCGTGGTAACAATGAAAGAGCCAGAGATTGATTACGCCTCAGTTCCAAAATCTTTGGATCAACTCGAAAAAATTACTGAAGAAATTTTAGCGGCTGGAAAATTTCCGCTGATTCTTGGTGGCGAACATTCAATCACTGCCGGCTCAATTCGTCCTTTTGTTAAACGCTACCCAGATCTAGCGATTTTGCATTTTGATGCTCACGCCGACTTGCGCGATGGTTTTGACGGCGAACATTATTCCCACGCCGCGGCTCTTCGTCGAGTGATGGATCATCCAATTTCAACCTTAGTTTCTTGCGGCATCCGCAATATTTCTGCGAGCGAAATTCCTTACTTAGAAGCAAATCGCCATCGCATTCACATGCATTTTGGCAAGGATCGCAGAAGTTGGGATGCCAAGAAAATAGTAGCTCCGCTCAAAGATCGTCCGGTTTTTGTAACCTTTGATTTGGACGGATTTGATTCAAGTTTAATGCAAGCAACTGGAACTCCTGAACCAGGCGGAATAATGTGGGAAGACGCTCTCGACATCATTCGCGAAGCCGCAAAAATTTCTAACTTCGTTGGCGCAGATGTTGTTGAACTAGCGCCAGTCAAGGCTTTACACTCGTGCGACTTTTTGTCGGCGAAGCTTTGCTATAAAATTCTTTCCTACGCTTTTTTAGGTAAAAATGGCCAATAACTTCACCATCGACAATGTTGAGATAAAGCGCGGCGAACGTCTGCGCATCAATATCGACATGGGAAGTATTTACGATTTTACTGATGTCAAAATGCCGGTCGAAGTTATTCGCGGCAAAAAAGATGGGCCGACACTTTTTGTTTCTTCGACAATTCACGGCGATGAAATTAACGGGATCGAAATCACACGACGCTTACTTGCGCACAGAGCATTAAAAAATATTTGCGGAATGTTGATCGTCATTCCGATTGTAAATATTTTTGGCTTCAATGATCGCTCGCGTTATTTGCCAGATCGTCGTGATCTTAATCGTTGCTTCCCTGGACTTAAAAATGGCTCACTTGCTTCGCAGCTCGCTTACAAATTTATGCGCGAAATTGTTTTGAAATCTGATTTTGGAATTGATCTTCACACCGGCGCTTTTCATCGCTGCAACTTTCCACAAATTCGCGCTGACATCTCTAATAAAAAAACTTTTGAACTTGCTCAAGCGTTTGGCGCACCAGTAATTGTCAATTCAGATTTACGTGATGGCTCACTGCGAGCGGCAGTGGTTCAGTCCGAAATTCCGATGATTTTATTTGAAGCTGGAGAGGCGCTGCGCTTCGACGAAAATAATACTAAGATCGGAGTCGAAGGAATTTTGCGCGTGATGAAAGTGATCGGCATGATTAAGTCTCCGCAAAAAATCACTCGTAAAAAAACTCTTATTACTCGCTCCAGCTCTTGGTTAAGAGCGCCTCATAGCGGGCTCAACATGCCGAGAATAAAACTCGGTAACACAGTAAAAAAAGGCGACGTGATTAGTGAAATCGCCAATCCGCTTGGCGATCACAAAACTTTAGTAAGAGCACACGAAACTGGAATTGTGATTGGCATGTCTCTTCTTCCCCTCGTTAATAAAGGCGACGCGCTCTTTCACATCGCTTGCGAAAAAGAACGAAAAATTTCTGATTCAGTTTCGACCACGGATTATTACGATAATATTGATCCGGTTAATGCGCACTAGTCATGCCAAGCGTTGTTCCTGGGTTTGCATTTTATTTTCTTAAACTTACGTTGCGCGCCCTTGATTTCTCCACCCCTCTAAGATTTTTTCTAAATAACTAATGCCAAGAGTTTCCGTCGTCGCCAAGAACTACGCCAAAGCGCTGTTTCTTGCCGCAAGAAAAAATAATTCACTTGACAAAACCTCTAACGAGCTTGGTGTTTTTAAACAAAACTTTAGTACGAGCTTCGCTCACGAACTTAAAAATCCGGTAATTGCCAAAAATGATCTTGCTCAGATTATCTCTGACGTGACTCAAAAATTTGGCCTAAGCTCTCTTTCTTCGAATTTCTTCGCTTCAATCGTACGTAATCGTCGCCTCAATTTATTCCCAGAGATCTACGAAGAATTCTCGCGCTTATTCAAGCAGTATCAAAACATTCTTGAAGTTGAGGTAATCAGCGCAGTTAAGACTCAAAAGGTTCAAATCGATCGCCTTAAAGCTGTAATTGAAAAAAAATACCCAGGGAAAAGAATCGCCATTAGAGAAACTATTAAGGAGCAAATTCTTGGTGGATTTCAAATAAAGGTCGGCTCTGAAATAATCGACGCCAGCCTCAAAAACCAGCTCGAAAAATTAAAGAAAGAGTGCCTCGCCGCAATCAACTAAACCAAACTAACTCAACAACAACTAACAACTAACATGGAATTCAAAGTCGAAGAATTTTCCAATATTTTACAACGCACTGTCGAAAATTTTCACAGCGCTGCCGAACTCAAAGAAGTTGGCGAAGTAATTAAAGTCGGTGACGGAATCGCAAAAGTTTACGGCCTCGACAACGTGCAAGCTGGCGAGCTCGTTGAGTTCGAATCTGGGGTTAAAGGCATGGCGCTCAACCTTGAAACTGATAATGTCGGTATCGTTATTTTTGGTGACGCTCAAACAATTAAAGAAGGTTCGAGTGTTAAAAGAACTGGCAAGATTGTTGAGGTTCCAGTTGGTAAAGGCTTGCTTGGACGCGTTATTGACGCCCTTGGAAATCCAATCGATGGCAAAGGTCCTTTGCTTGATGTCACTTATCGTCGCGTAGAAGTTAAGGCTCCTGGAATTGTTGCTCGTCAGTCAGTTAGTGAGCCAATGCAAACTGGTATCAAAGCAATCGACAGCTTGATTCCAATCGGCCGTGGTCAGCGCGAATTAATTATTGGCGATCGCCAAACTGGCAAGACTGCAATCGTTCTCGACACCTTCATCAACCAAGCCAAAGCCCACGAAGAAAATAACGAGAAGCAAAAGCTTTACTGTATCTACGTTGCCATTGGACAAAAACGCTCCACCGTGGCACAAATCGTTAAAACTCTCGAAGATGCTGGCGCGATGAAATATAGCGTCGTTGTTGCCGCTACCGCTTCTGAATCTGCCGCACTGCAATTCTTCGCACCTTACACTGGCTGCACAGTTGGCGAATTTTTCCGTGACAACGGAATGCACGCCGTAATTGCTTATGACGATCTTTCTAAACATGCCGTGGCTTACCGCGAGATGTCACTTCTACTTCGTCGCCCACCAGGACGCGAAGCTTATCCTGGCGACGTTTTCTATGTTCACTCTCGCTTGCTTGAGCGCGCAGCTAAAATGTCGGATGCGATGGGTGGCGGGTCTTTAACTGCGCTTCCAATTATCGAAACTCAGGCTGGCGACGTTTCTTCTTATATTCCAACCAACGTAATCTCGATTACTGACGGACAAATTTTCTTAGAAACTGAACTCTTCTACAAAGGCATTAAACCCGCTGTGAACGTTGGTCTCTCGGTATCTCGCGTTGGTTCTGCCGCTCAAACTAAAGCAATGAAACAAGTTGCTGGAACGATCAAACTAGATTTAGCGCAATTCCGTGAGCTTGAAGCTTTTTCACAATTCGGTTCTGACCTCGACGCATCAACACAAAAATTGCTCGATAAAGGCCGCAAATTAACTGAGCTTTTGAAGCAGAATCAATATTCTCCAATTGGCTTCGAAGAGCAAGTTGCTTCGATTTACGTTGGTGTGAGGGGCTATCTAGACCAAGTTCCTGTGAAAGATGTAACAAGATTTGAAAAAGAATTTTTACGCAAACTTCACGCTTCGCATCCAGAAATTTTGAGCTCAATCAAGAAAGAGCAAAAAATCACTGATGAGACCGAAACAAAACTTAAAAACTTAATCGAAGAATTTTTGACTGTATTTTTAAATCATGCTCCATCTTCTCATCTCGACCATGCTGGTCTTACCGCTAGCCTAAAATAGTCGACAGATGGCAAATCTAAAAACTCTCAAAACCAGAATTAAATCAGTCAAATCAACTCAGAAGTTGACTAAGGCAATGAAAATGGTTGCTGCTTCGCGCCTCAAAAAAGCGAAGCATGCGGTTGAGGCTTCTCGTCCATTTGCTGAAAAAATTTCGGAAATAATTGCGAATCTAGCTTCAAACATTTCTGTGCGTGGAAATTTGAACGAAAAATTTCCCCTCCTCACCGGCAAGGGCAGACAAAAAACTCATTTGATTTTAGTGATTTCATCTGACCGCGGTCTCTGCGGCGGCTTGAACGGTTCCACAGTTAGATTTGCCAAAAGTCGCATCGGATCTTTGGTCTCAAAAGGTCACGAGGTAAAAGTTTTCTGTATCGGTCGCAAGGCCTACGAACAACTCAAAGCACCTTATGGCAAACAAATAGTTGATCACGTTGGTGGAATTTTCAAAAACATAATCACCTACCAAATAGCACAAGATTTAGCCGGAAAAATTATCAAACTTTTCGATCAAGATCAATTCGATGTTTGCGAAGTGATTTATAGCAAATTCAAATCAGCAATCGCTCAAGAGCAAGTTTCTAAGCAAATAATCCCAGCGCCAATTCTGCCAAAAGAAGGAAAAATTGGCTTCGAAGCCCCAATGCTTTATGAGCCGGGCGAAGAAGAAATTTTATCCGAGCTTCTCCCAAGAAATCTTGCCATGCAAATCTACAATGTTTTGCTCGAAAATAGCGCATCTGAACAAGGCGCAAGAATGGCGGCGATGGAAGCGGCAACTAATAATGCTGGCAAAATGATTAAGAATTTGACCTTGGTTTATAACCGCACTCGTCAGGCTAATATTACAAAAGAACTGATCGACATCATCTCGGGAGCGAACGCGGTTTAATTCTACTAAACTAAGGTGGCCATGAATAAATCTCGCCTCGCCATCATCTATTTTCTTATCCTCGCTGTTTTCGTGCTGATTGCTCTACGCATGATTTTCATCGTTACCACCGGCGATAAAGGAACGGTTAGCAATATTTACGACCAGGATAAGCTCGGTAAACGCGCCAATATTTTTGACCGCAACGACACTCTCCTCGCTACCGATTTAAAAACAAAATCACTCTATCTTAGTTCGGTTTTAATCAAAGACCCTCAAGCTCTCGCTCGCGGTCTTGCTGGAATATTTCCCGACCTTTCTTACGCTGAAATCCTCAGAAAAATCTCAGAAAATAAAAGCAGCAAGCAATGGATTCTAATTAGACGAAATCTCGCTCCATCACAAGTTGAAGCCACGGAAAATTTAAAAATGGCTGGGCTGATTTTTGAAGAAGATCGCATCCGAATTTATCCGCAAAAATCAATCGCCAGCCATTACGTTGGATATGTTGATCGCGACCGAAAAGGTCTTGCTGGAATGGAAATGCAGCACAATCGCAGCCTGTCTCATAATGAAGATTTACAACTCGCAATGGATGTGCGCGTGCAAGATATTTTGCACGACGAGCTACTAATCGCGATGGAGGAGTTTCGAGCTAAAGCCGCATCTGGCGTGGTTATAAATGTGAATAACGGCGAAATTTTAGCCTTGTCCTCGATCCCAGATTTCGACGCAAACTCTTCAAACAAGGCCAGTGCTGATGAATATTTTAATCGCATCGCCAACGGTCTTTATGAGCTTGGTTCGGTGATGAAAGTTCTCACCAACACTCTCGCCTTTGAAGATGGTGTCGTGAAGCCAACGGATGTTTTTAATGTGCGCGATCCAGTCAAATATGGACGCTTCACGATTAGTGATTACCATGCAATCAAAGATCTAATGACCGTTGAGGAAATTTTCGCCTACTCCTCAAATATCGGCACAGTAAAAATTGCCGACAAAATTGGCGCCGAAAGTCAGAAAAAATTCTTAGAAAAACTCGGATTGCTGAAAAGATTAGAAGCTGATTTTCCCGGCCTTGGCAAACCAATTTATCCACGCATCTGGAGTGAAATCAGTCTCTACACAATCGCTTACGGCCATGGCATTGCAATTACGCCGCTACATTTAGCGATGGCCACCGCTGCAATCGTAAATGGTGGAATTTTGTACAAACCATCTTTTGTAAAACTCAAAGAACAGCCAAGCGGAGAGCGCGTAATCAAAGAATCAACTTCGCAAACAATGCGAGCGATGATGCGCAACGTAGTTGAGAATGGAACCGGGAAAAATGCTAATGTCGAAGGCTACGAAGTTGGCGGAAAAACCGGAACAGCAGAGCGCGCCGAATCCGGCAGCTACAATACGAAACTCACCACCGCTTCATTCATCGCCACCTTCCCAACTTCTAAGCCGCAATATTTGGTCTATGTAGT
>CAMBFP010000061.1 GCA_945865745.1 Rhizobium sp. Q54
CAATTCTACTTCAGAACAACAGATGTTACTGGTTCAGTAACTCTTAAAGAAGGAACTGAAATGGTAATGCCTGGAGATAACGTGCGCCTAACGGTTGAACTTATCGCTCCAATTGCCATGGAAGAAGGACTCAGGTTCGCCATCCGCGAGGGTGGAAGAACTGTTGGGGCTGGGGTGGTTTCTAAGATTTTGAAATAGCAATGAAGATAGTAAATAAAGAAAGCATCAAAATTACCCTGGAATCATTTGATCACTTTGTTTTGAACAAGGCGATGAATGAGATCATTGTTACCGTGAGAAGAACTGGAGCTGGCATTAATGGCCCAATTCCACTCCCAACAAAAATTGAAAAATTTTGTGTGATTCGCGGTCCTCACGTTGACAAAGATTCTCGTGAGCAATTTGAAATCAGGTCTTCAAAAAGATTGCTAATTATTACTCCAACTTCTCAAACAGTTGATGCCTTAATGAAGCTCAGTCTTTCTGCCGGCGTGAATATCAAGATCGCACTCAACGGTAAAAATTAGGATAATTAAATGTTAGAATTACTTGGTAAAAAAATTGGCATGACCCATCTCTTTTTAGATGATGGCGCAATCGTTCCTCTGACTATGGTGCAGGTTTACGAAAACTGCATTTTGTCTACTGCATCCGACGAAACTAAAGATTTCGACAGTCTCTCAGTGGCATTTGAAAAAACCTCTAATCCAAAAAAAGTTAGCAAATCAGTAGCTGGAATTTTTAATAAGAAATCTCTTCCTTTGTTTAAAAAGATTCACAACTCACAAGTGAAAAAAGGTTTAGCTCTTAAAGTTGGAGATTCATTCACCGTAGATTCAATTATTAAAACTGGCGATAAAATCGGTATCAGAGGACTTACTATTGGTAAAGGTTTCGCCGGCGTAATGAAGAGATGGAATTTTCGCGGCCTTGAGGCTTCTCACGGCGTATCTGTTTCGCATCGCTCTCATGGATCAACTGGTCAGAGACAAGATCCCGGTAAAACATTCAAAGGAAAAAAAATGGCCGGACATATGGGCGTAGCTAATGTTACGGTTAAAAATTTGGAAGTTGTCTTAATCGACAAGGAAAAATCTGTTATTGCCGTTAAAGGCGCGGTTCCGGGTAACGCCGGCTCTGACGTTATTCTTAAAATTGCTAAAGCTTTCTAGGCATGACTTCTCTTACTATTAAAACAATAGATTTCGGTAAAACTACTCTCGGCTCTAAGTCGATCGATGTAGCTTCTACTCTTGAAATTAAAAGTGCTAAATCAGTTTCTTACGTAGTTCGTTGGCAACTTGCGCGTAGAAGATCTGGTTCAGCAAAAACCAAAACCATGGCTGAAATATCAGGAACAACAGCCAAGCCTTGGAAACAAAAAGGTACTGGTCGCGCTCGTCAAGGTAGTCGCAGATCAGTTCAATTCGTTGGAGGAAGAACATGCCACGGACCAACACTTCGTTCTTTTGACTTTTCAATGCCAAAAAAGATTATCTCTATCGCCTTGTCAGACGCATTAAGGTTCAAGATGAAGGAGAATAAGGTTGCGATTTTTTCTGACTTTGGAGTGGAAATCAAGACTTCCAAAATTAGCGCTGTCTTAGAAAATAATAAATTTTCTAGCGCTCTAATTGTACATGATGGCTCTAATCTGGCTCTAATCAAGTCAGCTAAAAATCTTAAAGGCGTGAAAGCTATTCATGCCAAAGCAATCAATGTTTACGACATTTTGAATTTCGATCATATTTTGGTCGATGACAAAATTTTTGAATCTAAAATTTTAGGAGTAATCGCCTAATGACAGCCCTACTCAACTACGATAAAATCAAGGCATTAATTTATACTGAGAAATCAAATAAACAGCTTGCCGAAGGAAAGTATCATTTTCAAGTCTGTTCTAGTTGCGACAAAAATGAAATAGCCTCTCTAATCAAAAAGGCCTTCGCCGTTGAGGTGACTGCTGTAAATATAATTAACACCATGGGGAAAACCAAAAGATTCAAAGGCACTCAAGGCACAAGAGGTTCTTATAAAAAGGCCATAGTTACCTTGAAAGAAGGTCAGTCAATTAATTTTAGTTCTTAGTCATGGCTCTTAGAAACTACAAAGCTATTACCCCATCACTTAGACAGTTTGTCGCGATTGACAGAAGTGATTTGTGGAAAGGCGGCCCACTTAAATTACTAACCACAAAAGTTAGTGAGAACGCTGGGCGCAATAACTTTGGTCACATTACCGTTCGACACAAATCTGCTGGACATAAAAAGTCATTTCGTATTATCGATTTTAAACGCGATAAATATGATATTGAGGCAGTTGTAGAGCGCATTGAGTATGATCCTAATCGCACAGCCTTCATAGCTTTGTTGAAATATTCTGATGGGATTTTTTCTTATATTCTGGCTCCACATAAATTATCGGTTGGTGATCGTATAATTTCATCGAAGAAGTTGATAGACGTAAAAATAGGCAACGCAATGCCTCTTGCAGTCATTCCGATTGGTTCAATTATACATAACATCGAATTAAAACCCGGCTGCGGAGGTGCAATTTCTAGGGCGGCAGGAACTTACGGACAGCTTGTTGGTAAAGATAGCGGGTATGCACAAGTTAAGCTTCAATCTGGCGAAATAAGAATGTTTGCCCTTGAGTGTATGGCTGCAATCGGTTCAGTATCCAATTTAGATAACAAAAACGTTACTATTGGAAAGGCTGGCAGATCAAGATGGCTTGGCATTCGCCCGACTGTTAGAGGTGTGGCAATGAACCCAGTTGATCACCCTCATGGCGGTGGTGAAGGAAAGACTTCTGGTGGTAGACACCCAGTTTCTCCAACTGGAAAATCAGCAAAAGGAAAAATTACCAGAAAAAGAAACAAGCCTTCTAATCGCCTTATTATTAAATCAAGAAGAGACAAATAACATGCCTAGATCAACTTGGAAAATTCCATTTGTGGATGGTTATCTACTTAAAAAAGTGCGGGAGTACTTAAACTCTTCTAAAAGACAGGTGATTAAAACCTGGTCAAGAAGATCAACAATTTTACCACAATTTGTTGGAGTCAACTTTGCTGTTCATAATGGCAAAAAATTCGTATCGGTTGCAGTAACCGAAGGGATGGTTGGGCATAAGCTTGGTGAATTTGCTCCAACTCGTACCTTCCATGGACATGGCGGCGATAAGAAAGTTACAAAATCATAGATTATGACTGAAAAAACAGCGATAGCTTCACTTCAAACGGTAAAATCAAGTCCACTAAAGGTAATGAGAGTTACTAAGAACGTCGTTGGACGATCGGTTTCCGAATCTTTGAAGTTACTACAATTTTCTAAGTTAAAGATAGCGCCAATTGTGCGGGCTTTAATTTACTCGGCAATGTCCAATGCAGAGAATAATCACAATATGGACGTCGACAATCTTTACGTTAAAGAGATTGATGTGGGCAGAGCTTTTGCTTTACGCAGATTTGCAGCAAGAGGGCGCGGTAAATCAAGTAGCATTCTTAAAACTTTCAGCAATATCAGGGTAATTTTGGCTGAAAGAGCTCCAGAAAAAAAACAAAAAAAAGGAGAATAAACAGTGGGTCAAAAGGTTAATCCGGTAGGTTTTAGATTACTGAACAATAAAAATTGGGAATCTCTTTGGTATGATCATAAAAATTATGCCAAGAAGTTAATTTCTGATGTCAGTATTCGCAATTTTATTAAAAAGAACTACGCACATTGTGGCGTTGGAAGCGTTATTATTGAGCGCCCATCTGATAAAATTAATTTAATTATCAAAACTTCTAAACCAGGGGTTTTAATTGGTAAAAAAGGTCTTGATATTGAGAAAATTAACCAGGCGGTTGAAAAAATTGCAGGCTGCAAAGTTGATGTAAAAATTGTTGAAATTGACAAGCCAGACATCAATTCTCAGTTAGTTGCACAAAGCATTGCTAAACAACTAGAGGGTCGCGCTGCTTTCAAGAAAGTAATGAAGAAAGCAATGCAATCAGCAATGAAATACGGCGCTTTAGGCGTTAAAGTTAGCGTTGCCGGAAGACTTGGCGGCGCCGAAATTGCCAGGACCGAATGGTATAAAGAGGGATCTGTTCCACTTCATACTTTGCGTTGCAACATCGACTATGCTACGGCCAAAGCTTACACAACTTACGGAGTAATTGGCGTAAAGGTTTGGATTCACAAAGGCTTTGTCGAAAAGAAAAAAATACAAACGATTTAAAAATGCTCGTACCAGCAAAAACAAAATACAGAAAAGCGCAGAAGGGCGGCAAGAAAATTCTTGGCGTCGCTGCAAACGGAAATAGCTTAAAATTTGGATCTTTCGGCCTCAAAGCCCTTGAGCCATCGAAATTAACCTCAAAGCAAATTGAGTCAGCGCGAAAAGTAATAACTCGTTATATGAAGCGCGCTGGAAAGTTGTGGATTATGGTTTTCCCACATACTCCAGTTACAAAAAAGCCAGCCGAAGTAAGAATGGGAAGCGGTAAGGGTAACGTCGAATACTATATCGCTAAAATAAAACCTGGCCGTATTGTTTTTGAGATCGACGGAATCGATTCAGTATCTGCGGAAACTGCTCTACAAAAAGCCTCAGCTAAACTACCTTTCAAAGCTAAAATAGTGAGCCATGTATGAATAAGGATGAAAAAAAGTCAATTTTGGCAAATATTGCTAGCCTAAAAAAAGATCTTATGATGTTCAGAGTCAAAGCATCTTCTGGTGAAGCGGTTTCCGTTAATGACTATAAAAGAAAAAAGAAAGAAGTCGCCAGACTTTTTACTAAGTTAAACGCACAAGCATGAAAGTAAAAGTTCTCAACATCATCGACGACAAGACCTTTAAGGCTGTTGCGTCAACTTATAAAAAACACCCCCAGTATCAAAAATATGTTACTGTGTACAAAAAATATCTTGTCGATTCCAGCGGTAAAAAAGTTGAAGTAGGGCAAGAGGTTGAAATTATTAGCTCAAGACCACTTTCAAAAAGAAAGAGATGGGCGCTCAAAGTTAACTAATTAGTTTTAAAAATGATTCAAATGCAGACAAATCTGGTAGTTGCCGATAATTCAGGCGCTAAAACTGCCAGGTGCATCAAGGTTTTAGGTGGTTCTCATCATATGATTACTGGCATCGCTGATATTATTGTTATTTCAATAACCAGCGTGACTCCAGGTTCAAAAATGAAAAAAGGATCAGTTGCAAAAGGAGTAATCGTGCGAACCAGAAGCAAAATAGTTAGGCCAGATGGCAGCTTCGTCAAATTTGATGATAATGCGATTGTGCTGGTTGACAAAGACGGAGAGCCGATAGCGACTCGTGTATTTGGGCCAGTTGCTCGTGAAGTGCGTCAAAAAAATTTCTTAAAAATCGCGTCTTTAGCTTCGGAGGTTTTATAAATGGCAAATAAATTTAAAAAAGGCGATGAGGTTATTGTGGTCACAGGATCAAGCAAGGGCAAGATCGGCAAAATCACCTCAATCTTGAGCGAAAAAGCTTTGGTTGAAGGTGTTAATATTGCGACCGTTCATAAAAAACCAAACGCACAAAATCCCGGACAGATCATCAAAGTAGAAAAGCCGATCCATCTTTCAAATATTTCTCATGTTGAAAATGGTAAGCCGATAAAAATCAAATTCGTTACTGAATCTGGTGAGGGAAAATCTTTCACTAAAAAGATCAGAGTCTCAAAAAAATCAGGAAAGAAAATCGGATAATTCATGAATAGTCTAACTGAACAACTCTACAAAAATTCAATTGCTGATTTGAAAAAGAATTTTTCTTACAGCAATGTGATGGCCGTCCCAAGATTAAAGATGGTTAGTATCAATGTCGGCATAAAAGCTGTCGACAGTGACAATAAATTTTTGTCTTATTTGGCAGCGCAAATTTCAAATATTGCGGGTCAAAAAGCGGTTTTAACTAAAGCGCGTAAGGCAATTTCAACATTCAAATTACGCGAAGATCTACCAATCGGTTGCAGAGTAACTTTGCGCGGAGAAAAAATGTATCAATTTCTCGATCGCTTAGTGAATGTTGCCTTACCTAGAGTAAGAGATTTTCGCGGCCTTTCCTCTAAGGGATTTAACCAGAGTAATCACTATAGCTTTGGTTTGAAGGAGCATGGAGTCTTTCTTGAGGTTGATCTCGATAATATTCCTAAGGTCTTTGGTTTAAATATTACAATCGCGACTACAGCAAAAACAAAAGAGGAAGCCCTCTATCTGTTGAAGAAGATTAACCTTCCAATAAAATAAACATGGCCAAAAGATCACTTACTCGCAGAAACAAAAAAAGAGAAGAGCTCTCCTCTACACATAGAGTGAAGAGGCAGAACCTACTCGCGACAGCCACAAACACAAAATTGTCCTTTGAAGAAAGACTGTCAGCTCAAACAAAGCTTACACAAATGCCGCGCGATGGTTCATATGTCAGGCAAAGAAGAAGATGCGCTCTTTCTGGCAGGCCCAGAGGTAATCTCAGAA
>CAMBFP010000062.1 GCA_945865745.1 Rhizobium sp. Q54
TGTCTTGGTTGCGGGGGAAGGATTTGAACCTCCGACCTTCAGGTTATGAGCCTGACAAGCTACCGTGCTGCTCTACCCCGCGCCAAGAAAAGTGAAACTTAAGATCTGCATCAAGAGGTGGCGCAACCTAGAGATGGGTTATCTAAATGACAAGTGGTTAACTTGAGAAAGATTGCGCGATACCTTGGATTGGATCTTCGCCTTCGCGGGGATGGCGCTGTAAGTAATTTAATCACTAGCCTCGCCCTTCCCCGCAGGCAAAATCCAGAGTGAAATTACTCTATGATTTCAGAAGCAGCGAAGAAGAAAGCGATTTCATTCTTAGCATTTTCTAAACTGTCAGAACCGTGAACTGAGTTAGCTTCGATTGAAAGAGCGAACTCTTTGCGGATCGTTCCAGCATCAGCATTTGCAGGGTTTGTTGCGCCCATGATTTCGCGGTTTTTGGCAACAGCGTTTTCACCCTTTAGAACTTGAACTACAACTGGGCCAGAAGTTATAGACTTCAATAGATCAGCGTAGAATGGGCGTTCACGGTGTACGGCGTAAAATTCACCAGCATTTTTTTCAGAAAGCTGAACTCTTTTTTGAGCGACAATTTTTAATCCAGCATCTTCAAATTTTGTGTTAATTTTTCCGGTAAGGTTTCTTTTGGTCGCGTCTGGTTTAAGTATCGACAATGTCATTTCGGTAGCCATTTTCTGTAGAAAATTAAAGTTAAAAAAGGGCGCGCAAACTAGGAATCAGCTCTTATTTTCGCAATCATCCAATTCTTAATTTTTAATAATGAATTCAGTAACCCTTAGTAATTCAGCGCTGGAGCGCATCAGCGAGATTCAATCGAAAGAAAATAATCACGAAAAATTTTTGCGTGTTTCTATTTCTGGCGGCGGATGTAGCGGCTTTCAATACATCTTCGAGCTAGACGATAAAAGACGCGAAGATGATTTAGAAATTGAAAAAAATATTGCCGTAACCGACGAAACCTCCCTGCCCTTTTTAAATGGCGCAGAAATTGACTTCGTTAAGGAGCTCGGCGCATCTTATTTCAAAGTTAATAATCCCAACGCCAAAGCCAGTTGCGGTTGCGGCTCTTCATTCTCAGTTTAAAATGTCTTTCCAAAAAATTATTCTCGATCTGCAAAATTTCTGGGCGGAGCAAGGTTGTGCAATCTTACAGCCCGTTGATATTGAAGTTGGTGCTGGAACACTTCATCCAGCAACAGTTTTACGTGCACTTGGCAAAAAACCGTGGAAAGTTGCTTACGCGCAGCCAAGTCGCAGACCTACAGACGCAAGATATGCACAAAATCCGAATCGACTTAGTCACTATTACCAATTTCAAGTTTTGCTAAAACCAGCACCAAAAAATATTAAAGATCTTTACCTGCAGAGCCTTAATTTAATTGGTCTTAACACTAAAAATAATGACATTCGTTTTGTTGAAGATGATTGGGAAAATCCTTCTGTCGGCGCATCAGGACTAGGTTGGGAAGTTTGGTTTAACGGAATGGAAATCTCACAATTCACTTACATGCAACAAGTTGGCGGCATTGAATGCGAAATAATTCCCGGCGAAATTACTTACGGCTTAGAGCGAATCGCCATGCATGTTCAGGAAGTTGACAGCATTTTTGACATTAACTGGAACGGCAAAACAGGAGAAGAAAAAATTACTTACGGCGATGTTTTCAAACAAAGCGAAATTGAAAACTCTGCTTTCATTTTAGAACATTCAAACATCGCGGCCTTGTTTAAAAATTTTACCGAAAGCAAAGAGCTGTCACAAATTTTAGCAGAAAAAAATCTGCCCATCCCGGCCTACGAGCAAGCACTCAAAGCTAGTCACATTTTAAACTTACTCGACGCACGCGGAGCAATTTCGGTTACTGAGCGCACCTCTTACATTGGCCAAATTCGTGGCTTGGTGAAAGCGGCGTGTGAATTAGTAGTTAAAGATTAGCCTCAGGCGCCATCAGTAAAAAGTTAGATATTTGCGCCAACTAAAAATCCTTAGAATTAGCCAACCAAAATAGCGATTTTTGCTGCTTAAGCATTTATGTTAAGAGAGCTCAAAGAGTTTTTAGTCTAGTTATTTAAAATTTTTTTGAACTCTTCCAGCTTCACATCCTTCTGAATAAAGGCGTCACCGATTTTTTTTAGTAAGATAAAAGTAAGATTTTTGTTCTCATTTTTTTTGTCTTTGGCGAGATGAGAGATGAGATTTTCTTCATTCCAATTTTTACGGATTTCTTTTGGATCAGTTACAAAGCCACAGTTTTCTAGGTGTTGTGCAATTCTTTCAAAATCATCTTTAGAAATTAATCCAAAATTTTGCGACATTTTTGCAGCCATTTTCATGCCCATTGCCACCGCTTCGCCGTGCAATATTTCGTTAGAATATCCGGTTTCAGTTTCAAAGACGTGACCAAAAGTGTGGCCGAAATTTAACAACATTCTTTCGCCGGATTCATACTCGTCGCGCCCAACTATTTCAGCCTTCAACTCGCAAGAGCGGGTAATAATTTTTTCTAAAAATTCGACGTCGTGAGTAAAAATTTTTGGATAATTTTTTTCCAAAAATGTGAAGAAATTTTTATCACGAATTAGTCCGTATTTTAATACTTCAGCGTAACCAGATCTTAGTTCGCGTTTGGGCAAAGTTTTCAAAAACTCTAAATCGCAGAGTACTAATTTTGGCTGGTAGAAGCTGCCGATTAAATTTTTTCCAGCCTTTGAATTAATCGCCGTTTTGCCTCCGACCGAGCTATCTACTGCGGCGAGAAGGGTTGTGGGAATTTGAATGAAATCGATTCCGCGTAATAAAATTGACGCAACAAATCCGGCTAAATCGCCAACTACACCACCGCCGAAAGCGACGATTAGTGATTTGCGATCAATGCCTTTGGTTAAAATTTCTTCGCAGATTTTTTCAAAAAATAAAAATGATTTCGTGTTTTCACCAGCGGGAACTATGATCGTTTCTGATTTTGGCAATGTAGTTTGCAGCCTTGCCAAATGTAACTTGGCAACGTTTTCATCAGTAATAATAAAAATTTTGTTGTAACTTTTTTGCGCTAAAAACTGCGTAAGATTTTCGAGAGAATTTTGTGCGATGACGATGTCGTAACTTCTATCGCCGAGCTCAACTTTAATTTTCTTCATTTCTGTAATTCCTTAATTTTGCTGATGATTTTATTGATTAAAACTTCGCGATTTGAGTTTGCAGTTTCAAATTTCAAATCTGCTTTTGCGTATATAGGGTAGCGCTTCTCAGCTAATTCTTCTAACACCAATCTTTTATTTTTATTCTGTAAAAGAGGGCGGTTATTTTTATTGCCGATGCGACGTAAAATTTCTTGAATTGGCGCATCCAACCAAATTGTGATCGCTTTTTCTTTCAAAATTTCACGCGTTTTTTCGCTCACGAAGCCTCCGCCACCGATGGATAAAACGATTTCTTCGTCGCGTAATGCAATTTCCTTAATAATTTTTTCTTCAAGTGAACGAAAATATTCTTCGCCATTTTCTGCAAAAATTTCTGGAATGGTTTTACGCTCGCGATCTTCTATTTCATGATCTGAATCGATAAAATAGTGACCGAGTTTTTTTGATAATTTTGTGCCAACGGTTGTCTTGCCGACTCCCATTAATCCAACTATCGCAATTATTTTTCTCACAACTTCTTGAAAAAGATTTTAGCCGACTTAGATCGCCGGTCTTCCTAATTAACAATTTCAAGAGGTCTCAATGGATTTCAACAGTAAAACTTCTTTTGCTTCTGCAGCAGGAAGAACTTCAACTTATGACGCTTCATTGCGTGCTTACATGGTAAAAGTTTACAACTTTATGGCCATTGCTTTGGGCCTTTCTGGCGTCACTGCATTTTTAGTTTCGAGCTCACCAGCTTTGATGCAATTATTTTTCGGATCGCCTTTGGCTTTCGTTGTAATGCTCGCTCCACTTGGTTTCGTAATATTTTTTGCTCACAGGCTGAACAAAATTTCAGTTGCAAAAGCACAAACATATCTCTGGATTTATTCTGGCTTGATGGGCTTGTCTCTCTCTACGATCTTCGTGGCTTACACCGGAACTAGCGTTGCTCGCATCTTCTTCATCACTGCTTCAGTTTTTGGCTCGATGAGTCTTTACGGTTACACTACTAAAAAAGATTTAACCGGCATGGGATCATTCCTAATGATGGGATTGATTGGTCTAATCATCGCTTCCTTGGTGAACATATTCTTGAAGAGCTCAGCAATGCAATTTGCTCTTTCAGTAATCGGAACTTTTCTCTTCATTGGACTAACCGCTTACGACACCCAACGCATCAAACAAACCTACTACCAATTCGCCGGTAATAGCGAAATGGTTGGCAAGGCCGCAGTAATGGGCGCATTAAACCTCTACATGGACTTCATCAACTTGTTCATCATGTTGTTGCAACTATTCGGCGACAGAAAATAATATTTTTTAAATCAGAAAATAGAGCTGAAGCTAAACTTTCAGCTCTATTTTTTTGTCTATTCTGTCTGGGGTTGATTTACTAGAATCACTTCATAGTTTGCACGCCATTCAAGTTTTTTCATATTCCCTGGTAGCTCAGTGGTAGAGCAAGTGACTGTTAATCACTTGGTCGGAGGTTCGAATCCTTCCCAGGGAGCCATATCTTTTTCAAGCCTACAGCCACAAGGCTCCACATGGTTTTTTGATTTTTAGCGCTAGGGGTTCGAACTGATCTCCTTTCTCCTTACACATCGCCTTCCAATCAATATAATCAAAGCTTCTAAGACATTTATATCACTTGGCTTTGGAGAGTATACTCAAGCGATTTCAAGCTGAAATTGGTGCTAGAAAAAATGTGGAAGTTGGGAATTTTTTGATCTTATTTTTTAAGAAATATTTGCTGAGCTGCTGATTCTGTAGACTTGCTCAAAGTTCAGTAGCAGTGGAGATTTGGAGAAAAATACTTTGCAAGAAGGTAGTGCAAAACTTCACAAGGTTTTTATCTAAGTTTTTAAAACCGCCTGAGCATAAAAAATTTCGAATTTAGTCTAATTTCAACTAGTATTTAAACAACTCACACTTGGGAAGTAATAAAATCAGGAGTTGGTTAGTTCGAAAAGTGCCTTGGTAGAAGGCTTACATTTCGAACTAACATAAGAGAAGAGTTAATTAACCACCTATCATCACAAAAAAACAAATAACTCTATTTAAAATCTCTTTCAGCCGATGGGTATATGTTAATTTTTTTTGTTATTTACTAAGCGCAATGAAGTTCCAACTATATAACCTCCGTCTGAGGTCGGTTCTTGTGAATTAACGTATTGCAACTCCCAATCTTTAAATTTCTCAACAGACTTTTTCAGACCGGTACTTTTTTCCGATGTCAGAATTATCTTTTTTGCAGTTTTAATCATATGAACATTCAGTGCTTTAACATGCTTGGTATTTATTTCCTTAAACTCATCTAAATCTGTAGGGACATAGATTTTACCTTTTGCCTCAAATATAATCCGTGATTTATGCCTGTTATCCGGAATTGGAGTGATAAGCAGTCCTGCTTTTGGTGTAAGCGGCACAAAGGTACGTGTATTGAGTTGTTCTGGATCCAACAAACAAATTGGATGATCGCTTGTAATGAAGGGCTCGCTGGTATTATTTTTTAATATTTGCCACTTTGCGGAAGTGTAAGTATCGTGAGGATAATTTTTAAAAAGCATTTGCACTACCCGAGCATGAACCCAAATTTCGTTTGCCTCAAGGGCAGAACTGCCTCCTATTTCTAGATATGCATCAATAAATTCCCGATCTTCTTTTGATAAGCCTTCTGAAGGTTTTTTTAATAGGTGATTGTATCTTAGGTCTATTGTTGTTCTGATTTTTTGCGTCGCCACTCCTACATATCTCTCTCTTCCTAACGGACTCATCGCCTGCATATAAAATATGTATCCAGCTATAACCTCCTTCACTTCTGCAGAATAATCACCTGAGAGAATTTTCGCCAATGACTCAGCCCACTTGTTTTCGTATAGAATTAAAAATTTCCGCACAGCTTGCGGATCTGACAACAAGTGATTTTTATCCCAATCTTCCTCACAGCAGACTGATTTTCTTGGAACTCGCCTTGTTGCCTCAACATTTACACTTTTCTTGAAATATCTCTGCAACATATCATCGTTTCCGCAGAAGGATTTCATGTATGTCTGAGCAATGTAATGATCACTTGTCATTGTAAACCGTATCTATTTTTTAACACTTTGTTTGATGTAAAAATTACTCAACCAACTTGCGCCATTTATTATCTAAAAAATAACCACGATTTTTTTTCGCTTCTGAACTTGCTTCAACAAAACCTACCTCAAGCCAGTTTTTGCAAATGTTATTCGCAGCTCTGATGCCAAGTCCGAAAAGCAATGCTACATCTTTGGTGGTGATGATTTTTTGTTTTAGGAATAAATCCAAAGCGCGTTTTTGTCTTTCGTCT
>CAMBFP010000063.1 GCA_945865745.1 Rhizobium sp. Q54
TCATCTCCGCAGTTTCGGCAGTTTCATCCTCGATTCGCTTAAAAACTTCAGTAAGTAATTTTAAGTTTTCTGGAGTCGCCTCAGTCATCGAAACATTTTCAAATTTTTTACTCATGGCTGATTAATTTTTTTATTTCGGAAAATATTTCGTCCTCAAGTCTTGCCTCAACAAAATGAAGGACTCGTGGAATTAAACTTAAATAATGATGCTTGTTGTCACGCTTCGAGAGTCGTGAAAAAATTCCAAGAATTTTGACATTACGTTGCAGTGACAAAATCGAATAATCGCGCAGAAAAACTTTGGCGTCACAACCAGATTTTTCTAGGTAATATTCAAGAATTTTCTGTCGCGTTTTTTCGTCAATATCGCGCCTGGCATCTTCAAGCAAAGAAACTAAATCATAAGCAGCCGATCCAATCACTGCATCTTGAAAATCAAGCAGGCCAACCCCCTTCGGGATTACCATTAAATTGTCGGCATGAAAATCACGTAGAACTAAAACCTGATTTTCTTTGCTGACTAGATCGAAAAGTTTGAACCAATGAAGCTTATATTCCGCCTTTTGCGCCAAGCTCCAAGAGCGTTTTTGTAGCGGCAAATACCAATCTACAAAAAGCCAAACTTCACGAAAAAGCAGCGCGTGATTATATTCAGAGAGATCGGCAGGAGTAGGTAATTTATGCAAATTGAGCAAAACATCGCAGGCCTTTTCATAAAGATTTAGCTCTTTCGTAACATCTTGCGTAAGCACTATGCTATAAGTGTCATCGCCAAAATCTTCGAGTAATAAAAATCCCGCATTCAAATCAGCAGCGATAATTTTTGGCGCAAAAAAATTGTGAGAGACAAGAAATTCATCAATCTTCATGAAGGGCTTAACATCTTCATGCGTAGGTGGTGCAAACATTAAAATGTAAGTTTTTTCACCAGAAAAAATTCGGTAATAAGAACGAAATGAGGCATCGCCAGCAACTTTTTTAATGCTGCATTGAGCGATTTTATTCGCCGCAAGAAAGTCGCGCTCTTTTTGTTCGTTGAGAGAAAATGTCATTTGTAAAAAATCGTCAATTCAGTTCGATAAATTTTTATCTATTATCCACGCGAACGTGGAAGTTTATTACTAAACTTGCACAGGAATTAGAAACAAACCTTAGAAGTCCAATTGTGAATACCACTCGACCGGCACCAAGCCTGGGATGCGGTCTTTTAGAATCTCACCAAAAATTTTGTGCGACTTGATCATGCTATACCAATCCTTGGCTGGTAGATAGTGGTGCCAGTTAATGTCACCAAAATAATCGAGCACAGAAATCTGACAAGCGGCTGAAAAATCAGCGACGCTAATTTGATCTCCAGCCAGGTACCTCTTGCTTTCAAGCAAATATTCAATGTAGCTCAAATGAATATTTAAATTACCCCTAGCAACACGAAGAATCTCAGAATTAGGTGAACTTCCGCCAGGTAAATAGCGATTAAAATAGCGCTCATTCAAAACATGTTTGCTGACTTCTTGGTAAAATTTTTCATCAAACCAATATTGCAAACGACGCGCTTCTGCCCGCTCTGAAGGTGATTCACCAAGAAATGATTTACTGCTCTTGGCATGTTTCTCTTCAATATATTCAATAATCACCGAGCTGTTCACGATCACTGCCGCGTTGCCGTTGTCGAAAAGCACTGGCACTGTGCAAGCGGGATTCATCGCGATGAATTCCTTCCTTCTTTCCCAAAAATTTTCTTGGATTAATTCGCAACCGATGTCCTTTGCAGCAAGGTGCACTCTGACTTTGCGAGAGAATGGGCAGATTGGATGATGGTAGAGACGATACATGATTTAGATTTTTTAGATTTTAGATTTATTCAGCTACTTTGAATTCTACGAAAATCTAAAATCAAAAATCTAAAATGAATAAAAAAATTGCCCTAATCGACGGCTACGGCTTCGTCTTTCGTGCTTACCATGCCTTACCTCCGCTAACACGACCAGATGGAACGCCGGTTGGAGCGGTTTACGGCTTCACTAACATGTTGATTAAATTACTTGCCGGACTTGATGTTTCCCATGTTGCTGTCGTTTTTGATGCCGGCGCCAAAACTTTTCGCAACGAAATTTTTTCTGACTACAAAGCTAATCGACCGCCCTGCCCAGAAGATTTAAAACCACAATTTGCAATAGTGCGTCAAGCGGCGGAAGCATTAGGCTTGCCCATCCTAGAAAAGATTGGATTTGAAGCTGACGACATCATCGCCACCATCACCAAACAGTCGGTAGAAAAAGGTTACGAAGTGCTAATTGTCTCTTCCGACAAAGACCTCATGCAGCTAGTGAATCAGCACGTTTTTATGTATGACGCGATGAAAAATAAATTCATCGGACGCGACGAAGTGCGCGAAAAATTTGCAGTCGAACCGGAGCGAGTTGTTGATGTTCTTGCCTTGATGGGCGACTCATCAGACAATGTCGCTGGCGTTAGAGGCATCGGCCCTAAGACCGCAGCAGAATTAATTTTACAATTCGGAAATCTTGAAAATCTTCTCGCGCGTTTGGGTGAAATTAAGCAAGTAAAACGTCGTCAACTTTTGGTTGATGGAACTCAAAACGCTTTACTCGCAAAGCGTCTAGTTTCGCTCTGCTACGATGTGCCGCTTAGCATTGAAATTGACGAATTACGCATTCAAGGATTCGATCCACACCGACTAATTTCTTTTCTCAAAGAACAAGGTTTTCACTCACTAATCACCCGCGTCAAAAAAGAATTCTCGATTGCAGACGAAGCAAAACAAGCACAAAAAGTGCAGAACGAAATTTCATTTTCCAAAGTAAAAAAAATTGAAATCACTTCCGCACAAATGATTGATGAGGTCAGAGAAGAGGGGCTGCAAAATGGCTTAGTAACAATCGATTATGAACAAGATTTTCTTACGATTTCTACTTATAAAACCGGCTTCATGCCAAAAGAAATTTTTTATTTTTCAGTAAAATCGGAAACTAGAGATCTCTTTGGAAGCAACGAAAATAAAGGACTAAAGCTGGACTTGCTTAAGAAAATTTTGCAAGATGACTCAATCAAAAAAATATTTTTCGACGCTAAAAAATTCTTTAGAAATTCTAATTTATCCGTCGTTGGTTTTGAAGATGTTTCGGTGATGAATCACCTCCTCAACTCTTCAGTCAAAAATGATTTTCGCGAATTAGTCGATCTAAATCTCTCCAAAAATTTTGAAGAAAAAGAATTATCCGGCATTGATTTGGCATGCTTTCGCAACTTTGCTCTTTCTCAACTTTACACGATTCTCGTACCAAGAATTTCTGAGCTAAAATTGAATGCACCCTACTCTTCTTACGAACTTCCACTCTTGCCAGTGCTGGCACAAATCGAAAATGAGGGAATTAAAATCGACACAAAAAAACTCCACGAACTATCAAAAGAATTCGGTAAAAAAATCGAAGAGCTAACGAAAGAAATCTACACCCTAGGCGATTGCGAATTCAACATCGCTTCACCAAAGCAACTCGGCGAAATTTTATTTGAAAAGCTAGGACTTCAATCGAAGAAAAAATCGAAGAAAACTGGTGTGCTTTCGACTAATGCTGAAGTGCTGGAAGAGCTAGAGGAGCAAGGATTTGTGATTGCAACAAAAATTCTTGAATTCCGTAAACTTTCGAAATTAAAAAATACTTATACCGACGCATTGCCGAAAGAAATTAACCCAAAAACTGGCAGAGTTCACACAACTCTTTCTTCAATTTCTACCGTCACCGGAAGGCTCAGTTCTAGCAATCCAAACTTGCAAAATATTCCAATTCGCACCATTGAAGGCAGAAAAATTCGCGAGGCTTTTATAGCTAAACCCGGACATCTTTTAATCTCTGCAGATTACTCGCAAATCGAGTTACGCGTGATTGCTCACGTCGCTAAAATTAAGGCTCTGATTGAGGCCTTCAAAGAAAATAAAGACATTCATCGCATCACTGCAGCGCAAGTTTTTGGTCTTCACGAAGATGAGGTGAGTGAAAAAATGCGCTCAAAAGCAAAGGCAATTAATTTTGGAATTATCTACGGAATCAGCGCCTTTGGCCTTGCCAAGCAACTCAATATTTCGCGTGGTGAAGCGGCTGATTACATTCATTCTTATTTTGCGACTTACCCGGGCATTGAGGATTACATGAAAAATCACATTAATTTTGCCAAGCAGAATGGCTACGTAACTACAATTTCTGGACGAAAATGCTTCATTCACGAAATCAACAACAAGAACCCGATACAAAGAAAAGAGGCTGAACGATTAACGATTAACGCCCCAATACAAGGCAGTGCCGCCGACATAATTAAGAAGGCGATGATTCAAGTGAACAAGGCTCTGAGTAAAAAACATTTGAGCGCGAAAATAGTGCTGCAAATCCATGACGAACTTTTGATTGAAGCGCCTGAAGCAGAAGTGGAAGTGGTTTCGCAACTATTAAAATCAGAAATGGAAACTGCCGCGAAGCTAGATGTTCCGCTAGTTGTCGATATAAAGGTTGGGGCTAGATGGATGTAAATTTGATCGCCATCTTAACATGAGTAAAAAATTTATTTTAGCTAAAGCTGGCAGCGCCTCTAAGCCACTAAAATTAAAATTCAGATTTACACTCAATCTCAACTTTCTTTCCAAAAAAATTCTGAATCACGATCTTGCGTGCATGCAGACACATATAGCTGTGGATGTCTTTTTTTAGCGTTTCTTTTCCACCATATTTTACATCATTTACAATAGGATGCCCGATCTCTTTACAGTGAACACGAAGCTGGTGAGTTCTGCCAGTTAGTGGCTTAAGCTCAAGCAGAGCATAATCTGTAAAAGTTTTCAGTAGTCTAAATTTTGTAATCGCTTCTTTTCCCTCTTCAAAATCCGGCAAAACTTTTTCATTTTTTCCTAAAAGTTTTTTACGTAATGGAATTGAAATCACGCCGAGGGTTTTTGTTGGAACGCCACAAACCAAGGCCAAGTAAGTCTTCTCGATGGTTTTATCTTTAAATCCTGCGTTGAGTAAATCTGCTGCTTTATTGTTTTTAGCGAGTAACAAAATCCCACTTGTGTCTTTGTCGAGGCGATGAACTAGCTGCCATTTTTTCTCGCGTACAAAATCATCAACAGAAATTTCAATTCCGCTGCCGCCTTGTGTGGCAAGACCTGATGGCTTATTGATGGCAACAAGATTTTCATCTTCATAAATTATCCAGGACAAAAATTTCTTCATTTTTTCGGAAGAGACCTGCGGTTTTTGTCTTTGCTTATCGTGACGTTTTTGCAAATCAGAAAAAACATCAATCTGATCTTCGGCCTGTACTGAATAGTATGCATCGACCCTCGCCCCATTAACTTTAACTTTTTTTTCACGAATTAATTTTTGCGCGAGGCCAAAAGAAATGTCGAATTTTTTGCAAAGGAACTTGTCGAGACGAGACATTGAGGAATATTTAAGATTTTCTGGATCTCCGCGGAAGCTATGGTCCAGGAAAATTACGCAATCAGCTTCGTTAAATAAAAACCGAAGAACAAAGCCAGAATTGAAAGCGTTACTGTAGCAAGCGCATAGAGAAATGCTTGTGAATAATTACCGGCAGAAAAGAGACGAAAAAAATCGAGCGAGAAAGCGGAAAAAGTTGTGAAGCCACCGAGAAATCCAGCAAAGATAAAATTTTTTAAGCGCGGATCAATTGTGTCAAAATACTTAATCACGAAGTAGTAAGCAGCGCCAGCAAGCATTGAACCAAGTACGTTTACTAAAAATGTTCCGAGTGGGAATCTTCCGGCTACGACGGAGATTTGAATGAGATGACGCAGCACCGATCCACATGCGCCGCCGATTGCGATTAAAAGGAAGTTCATGAGGTTTGTGTTTGTTTTTGCATTTTCAGGATCTTTGCCTAAACGAAGATGAGGGATAAATCACTTACTCTGCTAGTTATCCTTGCGCAGACGTGAATCCAGGAAAGTTAATTAAACCACGATGTTCACTAATTTATCTGCAACAGAAATAACTTTGCGAACCTCTTTTCCTTCAATGAATCTTTTCACATTTTCATTTTCAAAAGCGGCTTTTTCGAGATCTTCTTTTGAAGAGCCTTTTAGCATTTGAATTACAGCGCGTAGTTTTCCACTTACTTGCACGGCGATTCCAATCTCGTCTTCGACGATTAAATTTGGATCGAATTCAGGGAATTTTTCTTCGGCAACTAAAGTTTTGTAACCAAGTTCAGCCCACAATTCTTCAGCCAAATGCGGCATTATTGGCGCAATTAAAATCACTAAATTTTTAAGCGCGAATTCAGGA
>CAMBFP010000064.1 GCA_945865745.1 Rhizobium sp. Q54
AGGACAAGAAAAATATTTATCAGATAGGGGAATAACAGGTGAAAAAGCCGATAAAATATTAAACAGCAAAGGTGCAAAAATCGGTGGAGCTAGAGATGTGCCTGGAGCTCTGTACAATGCTATTGGCAACCGAGGAACATTTAGCAAATCTGCGGCAGAACAAGCTGCTGGCGAGACCGGAAAATTATCTGAAAATGAGTTCAGGTCACTGATGAAAAATTCAACTCCAGAACAAAAAAAAGAGCACTCAGAAAAATATGATAGTGGCGAGATGCAAGTTAAAAAAACTGTTGGCGGACAACTTTATAATAGAGGCGAAGAACTCTCTAAGAGAATTGGTAGCATCTCAACAAAAGACGTCAAAGACGCGGCTATGGCCACTACAGGCGCGGCTATAGCCACTACAGGAGCCATCGGAGCCGCGATCAAAGCCACTCCAGGAGCCATCGGAGCCGCGATCAAAGCCACTCCAGGAGCCATCGTAGCCGCAGCCGCATCCGCAACCGCTCCAGGAGCCATCGGAGCCGCGGCAAGCGCCACGGGAAGCGCCATCAAAGCCGCGGGAAGCGCCACGGGAAGCGCCATCGGAGCCGCGGCAAGCGCCACGGGAAGCGCCACAAATTTTGGCGTAGCAGCGGCAATTAAAGTGACAACAGGAATTGATGCTAACCCAGCTAAAGAAATATCAAACACATTAGGGCGCGACGAAGATCGCGAAAGGGCGAGAAAGGAGTTAATACAACAGGGATTAATCAGCGAATTAGGGCTAGCCGAAGGATTTAGAAATAAAGAAGAGAGCGGCTTGCTAGACAAGGCCACTGCAAAAATTAAAGAAGACAAAAAGATTTCCGCTCCAAATATAATCCCAGCTGATGCAAAAGGGAGAAGCTTCAAGACTGTCGCGACAGGGATGAAAAAACAAACGACTTCCGGAATTGAAGCTAATAAAAAAGATATTGGTGAATTGGAAGATGGTAAAGCTCGGGCAATGAAAACTGTAAATGCGAATAAGGACTTTGTAAATTCAAGCAGAAGTGAGATCAAAGATCTGAGCGATAAAAGTAAACTACTAAAACAAACGAGTTTTGGCGTTTTTCGGTCGCCGGAATTAAAAAAAGCGCAAACCGAAATAACAGAGAAACAACAGCAGCTTAACGAAAGTCCGCAATATAAAGCTTGGCAAGAAGCAACAGTTGCAGTGCGTCAATTTGATTCCCAAATCGAAAGCAAAGGCGCCAAAGGCAAGGCGATGCAGGAGATTGTGAGTAATGTTACAAGTGCAGAAGCAGCCGTAGTTGCAAATCCAGAACTGGAAAGCGCTTCTGAAAAGCTACAAACCCCAGGTGATTTTAAAAAATTCGTTGATGATAATCCAACACCTAAGTCATAACCAACTAAAGAAGATTAAAATATGGTCAAAAAATTTACCGCAAATTGTGATTTTGGTGGACAGAAAGCGCCGGTCGATCTTTATGTTGGAAATCCTGCTACAGGCTCTCATCCACTTGCTTTTCAAAGTAAATGGTTAGCCACATCTAGGAACGGAAATATTCCGCCGGAAATAATGAATTCTTTCGCGAAATTGGTGGAAATTTCAGAAAAAAATCGCGTGCCATTTGAAGATCTTTGTGAGTACGTAATCGCAGAACTTAGATCTGCAAATACGATCGCCGAAGATGTCAACAAGGCCACCGAACTTTCAAAAGATTCAGAAAAAAAATGATAAATAACAAACATATCGCCGTGCTTATGGGCGGCTGGAATTCAGAGCGGGAAGTTTCTTTGCGTTCGGGCGAAGCAGTTTTTGCAGCGCTTAACAAATTGGGTTACAAGGCCACCAAAATCGATTTTTCCCGCAAAATTTTTACGCAGCTGCAAGAAGTAAAGCCCGATATCGTCTTCAATGCGCTGCATGGTAAATATGGTGAGGATGGCCGAGTTCAGGGCGTTTTAGACATTCTACAAATTCCCTACACTCACTCCGGAATTGTTGCTTCAGCGATTTGCATGGATAAGGTTTTGACGAGAAAAATTTGTACAACTGTCGGCGTAAAATCGCCGCATTATGAAATTCTGAAGAAGGGAGCAGGGAATAAAGACGCAGTGGATAAAGAAGATGTGCAAAATAAAGAAAAAATTTTCGCCGTCGGCAAACCTTTGGTGATTAAGCCAATTAGCGAGGGATCGTCAGTTGGTGTTGAAGTTATCTTGCCAAACACGCAATTCGATTTTGCAAAATATGAGTGGAAATATGGCGACGAAGTCATTGTCGAAAAATATTTAGCCGGGCAAGAAATTCAAGTTGCGGTGATGGATGGAAAAGCTCTTGGTGCAATAGAGGTAAGGCCGCACGGCTTGTTCTACGATTACAAATGTAAATACACCGCCGGCATGACAGATTACATCATGCCTGCCGAAATCAGTGCCAAAAAATATGCGGAAGTTCTGGATTTAGCCGAGCGCTGTCATGCTGTTGTTGGCTGTCGCGGCGTCAGCAGAATTGATTTTATTTTGAATAATAAAGACGGCGGCGACGATAATTTTTATTTACTCGAGACCAACACTCATCCCGGTTTTACCGAAACTTCTTTAGTGCCAAAAATTGCTAAACATGTCGGAATTTCTTTCGAAGAAATCGTTGAGTTTTTGGTAAAAACTGCACGCTGCGAATGAGCTCTCAAAAGAAAAAAATTCAACAAAAAATTCATAATTTTTTTCTGACAAATATTCTTTTACGCCGCGTAAGAATTTTTTTTAGTCAAAAAGTTAAGCCGATTCTGATCAAGTGTGGCCTGGTTTTGGCTTTTTTACTCATTTTAGCTTTCATCTCATTAAAGCTTTTTAAACCAGATATTTTGCAGAAATTTTATTCGCAATCTCGCGTCTATTTTTTCACGCAGCTTAACTCAAATTACGGCGAGTTAGCACAAATAAATATCGTCGGCAACAGCCGCTTATCCAAGGATCAGATCATTACCGCGATCAATGAAAGCAAAAAAAGTAAGCCAGAATTTTTGATTCAAAATTTAGTCGATGAAATAAAAACTCAATTGCCTTGGGTGAGTCAGATTACGATTACGCGCAGTCTTCCCAACACTTTAAATATTACGATTGTTGAGTTCGCACCTTTCGCAATTTGGCAAAATGACGGTAGAAAATATTTGATCGATAAGGATGGAAATATTGTTCCATTCGAAGATCAGGAAGAATTTCGCAACATGGTGACATTGTCGGGGAAGGGTGCCAATACTAACGTCAGATCACTTTTTAATATTTTTGTGATCGACCCAAAATTGAGTGAAAATGTTTTTTCAGCAACCTGGGTGGGTGATCGCAGATGGGATATTCGTTTTGAAAATGGACTGCTAATAAAATTACCAGAGAACAATATTTCTGAAGCTTGGCAACGCTTGATTAAAATTAATAACATGCATGGGTCTCTTCTGGGATTAAAAATCATTGACTTGCGCATTGCCGACAAGATTTATCTCGAGTACAATGATTCCGTGATCAAAGAATTAAAAAATCTCTAAATGCCGAAAAAATCGCAAAAAGGAAAAATTGTCGCATGTCTTGATATGGGCTCATCCAAGGTGGTTTGCGTAATTGCGGCGATCAATGGCGATGATGTAAAGATTCTTGGTTACGGCCACAAAGAATCGCGCGGAATTTTGGCGAGTGCAATTTCCGACATGCGCTTGGCGCAAAAATCAATTACCAATGTTGTTGCTGAAGCAGAGCGAATGGCGGGCTTTAATATTGATCAGTTGCTTGTGGGAATTTCGGGAAGTCAGATAATTTCAACTCATCACGAAGTGAGCTGCAAAGTCTCTTCTGATATTGTCAAAAATTCTGACATCATCAATCTCACCAATAAAATTCGTGATGAATTTAAGAGAAAAAATCGTGAAATAATTCACTTGGTTCCTCTGCAATACAGGCTTGATGACTCCACGCCAATTCTCAATCCACGTTACATGACTGGCGAGAAGCTTCACGCCAAATTTCACGTTGCTTACACTTCGCAAACCACGATCAGAAATATTGAAAATTGTTTGAAGCGCTGTCAGTTGTCGGTAAATAGCTACATAGCTGAGCCCTATGCCTCAGGCCTTTCGTGCCTCTCTGATAATGAGATGAATGTCGGCACTTTATTGATTGATATTGGCGGAAGCTCAACTTCATTTTCTCTAATTCACGAAGGCAAACTACTCTACGTTGGCAATTCAAAAATCGGTGGAAGCCACGTCACCAAAGACATCGCAACTATTCTTGGCATCAGCGTGCAAGTGGCGGAAAAAATTAAAAACCTAAATAGTTCATTGCTGATTTCACCAATCGAAGAAAGAGAGGCGATCAAGTTTAAATTTTCTGAAGATTTTGAAGAGCAGGATATGGTTACCGTTACACGTATTGAGCTTCGCGATATAATCTCTTCAAGGCTTGAGGAGCTATTTGAATCTGTTAAATCAGTTCTAGAAAAATCCGGCGTACCGCTTTATATGCTTGGAAATATCGTGCTCAATGGTGGCGTTTCAGCAACCGTTGGAATCGACAAATTAGCCGCAGAAATTTTCCAAAAAAATGTACGTATTGGCTATCCAAATAAATTTGAGAAAGTTCCGTCGGCTATTTTAAATCCAGCAAACTCATGTTCTCTTGGCATGCTATCCTTTCTTCGCAATCTTCACATGCGCGAAAAAATCAAAGATGGATTTGAGAGTAGAAATAGCTGGTTTCGTAAATTTATTGAGAAGCTGGTTGGGTAATTTGTAATTTTTTGATCATCTGCTGCTATCCAACAATACAACTGGTGTGAGTGTCGGGAGCCACCACCACGCAAACCCGGCGTGTGTAACTATTTCCTGTGAGGGTGTTGTATTTGTTACTCTCCCGACGCGGAACACTATTTTTATGGGGTTAGAATTAACAAGAGGAATTTGTAGAAATTTTATTTTTTATCGATCTTTTTTGTTTGAATAAAGCAACTCGAAGTAGTTGTTTGGTTTTATTGAATCTTTGTTATTTTGCTCCTCGCAATCACGAAGTTAGCTCTGCTTAAAATAACAGAATTCTTAACGACCCATTCCGCCACCATCATTATCGCGACCAAAATCTTGCCTCGCTTTAATTATTTGTGAGAATCCCCCTTGTTGTCCGAAGCGGCTGTCGTAATGAGTGCCAACGCCAGTTTTATCATGTTCATCCTGGTCATTTTTAAGGTGTTTGCCGATACCGAGTCTAATTTTTTTGAGTTTCCAGAGCATTAGATCTTTGTTAGCTCCTGATAGAGGAATGAAAGATCCCATTTTATCCACATCTTCCGAGCGTTCGTCCCATATGTCTTCGATAATTTTTTCGGGCTCATCTCTCTCTTTTTTAACCCCCTTTTTTCCTCCCTCTAAGCCGCCAACTTCGCGATCCAAATTTCTTTGCTGATAATTTTCTGGACGAATCGAGTTATCACGATCTTCGAGTGAAAGAGTCGCGCGATGCGCTTGCGGCTTATCGGTTTTGCAGGCTTTAGATTCAACGCTGAGGCTGGCTGATGTTGATTCAGACTTGCTTAAATCTTGAGATTTTTTAAGAAATTTGAATGCTACGATTAAGGCCAAAACAACGCCGAGACTTACTATTATTACAATCACAATTCCTCCAATTTTTTTATTACCGCGAAGGCAGAAGAGATTTTCTTCGGAGTTGAAGATGTGTCGCAAACAAACAAAACTCGTTGCCCAGTGTGCAACTTAACCTTGTTCTTACTCGCAAAGATCATTGTCAGTAATTTTTCTGGGTTACGAAATTGATTATTCTTGAAGCCAAGCACCAGGCCGTCCGAAGTTGATTCAAATTTTTCAATTCCAAGTGTTTTGCAGAGATGTTTTAGTTTGGTGATTTCGATTAAATTCAAAATTTCTTCTGGGATTTTTCCGAAACGATCATTCATTTCATCGACAAGATTTCGCGCATCTTCATCATTCTTAATCATCGCAATTTTTTTGTAGAAACTCATGCGCAGAGATAGATCTGGCATGTATTCTTCGGGAATAAGTAGAGAGATTCCAAGCTTGATTTGGATTGAAAAATCAAGATTTTCATCGCCCTTTGACAGGTTCGGGATGGCCATGGATTTATCATGTTGAGCTTGTCGAAGAATCTCATTTTTTAGATCCTCAATAGTTTCCAAAAGCATCTGTTGATAAAGCTCCACTCCAGTTTCCTTAACATGTCCCGACTGCTCATCGCCAAGCAAATTACCGCTGCCACGAATATCCATGTCGTGACTTGCGACGGTAAAGCCAACTCCAAGCGAATC
>CAMBFP010000065.1 GCA_945865745.1 Rhizobium sp. Q54
TGCGTGATTAATGATTTACTTGATCAAAAATTTGATGAATTGGTTACGCGAACAAAAATTCGTCCACTCGCTGCACGAGAAATTTCTCGTAGTTCGGCAATTATTTTATTGGGATTTTTGCTGCTAATCGGCCTGCTAATTTTGCTGCAATTTAATTTACCAACAATCGTGAGCGGCTTCGTTGCACTTGGCTTGATGGCGAGTTATCCGCTAATGAAACGCATCACTTACTACCCGCAAATTTTCCTCGGAATAACTTTCAATTTTGGCATTTTAATGAGTAGTTTGGCGATGATCAAAACCATCAATCTCAGCATTCTTCTTCTTTATTTTTCGGCGATTATTTGGACGGTAATTTACGACACAATTTATGCCTTCCAAGACATTGAAGACGACCTGCGTTTCGGCATAAAATCAACAGCGATTAAATTCCAAAAGCAGCCCAAAGAAATTCTAAATTTACTTTGCCTGGCAATGCTTTTTGGCCTTATTTTATGCGGGCTCTCTGCTAATTTTAAATTAGGATATTTTTTCGTAATTTTACTTTCTTGCTCGACACTAATCGCCCAAATCAAGAAGTGTGATTTGCGACAAAATTCCTTAGCGCTTTTTAAGGCGAATATTTGGATCGGAGTCGGAATAGTTTTTGCAATTTTAATCGGATGAAAATCGGAATTCTCGGCGGAAGTTTTAATCCTCCTCACCATGGACATCTTTACCTCAGCAACCTGGCTTTGCAGCGCTTAAAGCTCGATCAAATTTGGTGGGTTATCACTGAGAAAAATCCGCTAAAAAGCACAAAAGATTACGAGTCGCATACGGCGCGAATGCAGAAGTGCCAAGCACTAATCGGCCATCATCCAAAAATTAAAATTTTGCAGAGTAGCGAGATTTATACCGAAAAATTAATCATCCGGCTGAAGGCAAAACATAAAAACCATCGCTTCACTTTTGTCGTCGGCGCTGACGTTTTAGAGAAATTTCATCTCTGGAAAAATTTTAAAAAAATAATTTCTGGAATTGATTTGGCGATTTTTTCGCGCGGAGATTTTTTGCTGAAAATGCAAAAATTTCCGGTGCAGAAATTTGTTAAAACCGCGAATCGTTACTCAATTTTTTTTACTAAAAATAATCACCTTTCTTCGACTGAATTACGGGCCTCATCTTCGCTTTTGCAAAAATGAAAAATCAAAAAATGAGACAAAATAATAACAAATGACTTATATTATCGACACCCATTGCCACCTTGATTTGATTGAAGAAAAAGGGCTCTTGCTTGACGAAATTGTCAAAAATTGCACAGAAAATAACGTGCGCATTTTGCAGACAATTTGCACGCGAATTACTGAAATCGACAAGATCCTTTCTTACACCAAAAAACATGATTTTATTTACGCGTCTGTTGGCATTCATCCCTGCAATGTAACCGATCAACCGCAAGTAAAAGCGGAAGAAATTGTCGCGCTTTGCAATGCCAATCCGAAGATCATTGGTATTGGCGAAACGGGTCTCGATTACTATCACGACAAGAGTGCAATTGCGCTTCAGAAAGCTTCATTTCTTGAGCATATTCAGGCTTCACGAGAAACGAATTTGCCTTTGATTATTCACTCGCGCGATTGCGATTTCGACATGATTTCAATTTTAAAATCCGAACAAAAATCACAAAAATTTCCGGCGTTATTACATTGTTTTTCGAGCACCGAAGAATTGGCGCGAGCCGCGCTAGATCTAGGAATTTACATCTCAATTTCCGGAATCGTTACTTTCAAAAATGCTACGCAGCTGCAAGAAATTGTGAAGCTTGTTCCGCTTGAATTTCTGCTGGTTGAAACCGATTCACCTTATCTTGCGCCAACACCATTTCGCGGCCAAACTAATCAACCAGCCTTCACCAAATTTGTTGTCGAAAAAATTGCAGAATTGAAGGGCGTTAGTTTTGAAGAGGTGGCGCGGATAACTACGGAGAATTTTTTTAGAATCTTTAAATCTGTAAAAAGAATTTAGCTGTCTTGAGGCCTTGATCTATCTGGTCAAAATAAGGTGATTGTCGAAATAACTTATAACTTAGAGCGCCATCTTCACAAAAGCAGAAATCCGAGAAAAATTAATCCAATTTCAGGCGCTCAATCAAATCACGAATCTGGGCGATCTCGCTAAATTTAATCATTATTTTTCCACTCTGTCTGAAGGCGTTGTAGGAAATCTTTACTTCGGAGCCGACGAGGTCGGTAAGTTCATTTTCGAGGAGAACAACTTGGCCACTATTAATGAAGCGAATCTTAGACTCTGTTCGCACGAGAAGCGGTGTGCTCTTATTAATTTTTTCGATTTTTTCGTCACGAACTAGAGACTCAATATCGCGAACATTTAGCGACTCTTCTAAAATTCTCTTCGCTAATTCTTGCGGGTTATTTGAGTTAATTAATGCGCGCGCGTGACCCATGGAAATCTTTTTCTGACTCAAAAGATTTTGCACTTCTTTCGGCAAATTACGCAGGCGCAAAATGTTGTTAACATGGCTGCGACTCTTGCCAATTTTTTGCGCAATTTGCTCGTAGGTGTAAGCAAATTCATTCATTAATCTTTGGTAACCTTCCGCCTCTTCAAGCAAAGAAAGGTCCTCACGCTGAATGTTCTCGATCAGCGCCAGCTCTAGCGCTTCGTGATTGTTAATTTTTTTAATAACGGCCGGAATTTCTTTTAATCCAGCTAGTTTTGCAGCGCGAAATCTTCTTTCTCCAGCAATGATTTCATAGTCACCTTCGTCTCCAGATGTGCGTAAAATAATTGGCTGAAGCACGCCATTTAATTTTATTGAATCTGCCAATTCTTGCAGCTCTTCTTGATTAAAAAATTGACGCGGCTGGTAAACTCCAGCGGTAATTTTTTCGAGCTCAACCATTCGCACAAAACCGTGACTGCGGTCAATTGCCTCTGATTGTTGAAGCTTACTCTCACCTAACAGCGCAGATAATCCGCGACCTAATCTTTTTTCTTGAATTTCCTGCATTTTTCTCCTGGTAATTTTCTCTATTTCCGCGATGGCTCTTGGCTTTTTTTGGCTTCGAGTGAAGCAGGAAGCAATTTAATAGCCTTCGCTTCGCTTAAACCAAAAGGCAGCTTTTTGCTATTTTTACCATCTAAAATTGGGGGATTAATGTCACCATATTTTAATTTTTCCAAACCATTTGTGCTAATGGTCAAGCATCTGATGCCAGCAAGGAAGCCGCTCTTCGCTGCTTCTTTCGTGGTTAGTTCGATTGGCGGCACGTAAACATCGAAGCGAAGTTTGTGCATTTTATCGATGAATGAAGCCGGCGTTCTTGGGCTAGAGACGACAACTGTTCGATCGAAAACTATAAAATTTCCGCAAAGCGCTTGTTGCTCCTGCCAAGAAAGATCGACGATTTTATCTTCACCAAAAACCTGTTTTAGTTGTGCCATATTTTCTTTGGAAACCGCTTCGGGATTGATTACAACATATCCACCCGGCAATTCTCCACAAAAAATATCGAGATGATAAAGCTGCTGAAATTTTCTCTCTTTTGCCTTACTTTCTTCCGAGCTTTTATCTAAAGCCTTGCCGAAACTAAAGTTTCTAATTCGCTCAATTATCCCCTCACTTTGCACGGGCTGTTGCATCTCAATATTACGATCCAGAACAACCACTTCGTCACAACCGATCGACTTTCCCCAATCAATAATTTGCTGACGGAAACGCGAATATTTGCGCTGATTCAGCACAGAGGAAAACATCTCTGCAACTGAGTTTGATTGATCTTCAACTTTTCCATCCGAGCCAATAACAAAACCTCCCTGGAAATTTCCAGCGTCAGTAAAATAAGAATCGCTGACCGTGGCCAATAATACCTTTTTACCATCAACATTTTGCGTAAGAATCATGTTGCCACCCTTGGCATCGAAAGGAATATCTTGAGCAGTTTTAAAGCCCGTTGCTTCTATGTCAGCGCCGTGAGAAGCATGTCTATCAGCAATAGTGGGATGTGATTTGTTAGCAGAAAATACGCTATGTTCTTTTTGGGCCATAGCCTCCACAAGAGGGCGACTAGTTTGATGAAAACATCCGTCGTAATAAATCGAGTAATCTCGCGGGAAGGCGACTGAACCTTTAACATTGGCAAAATTTATCTGCCGGTGATGGGCATCACAATCCTGCTCGCCGTAAACTACTTTTGCAGCATCTTCGACATATGCGCTAATCACCAAAGAATTCATCACATTCTTGCTGTAATCAAATCGGGAGAAAAGATTGCCCGAACTCAAAATATCATCGTGACGATGCACCGCGCTGGTAAGGTGAGTTTTATTATCTCTGGCGACAGCGGCATTCTCTTCTTCTTGATTTAGAGAAGATCTATGAAGCGTGCCTTTTGCCTTTTTTAGTAAAGTGGAAACCCAACCATCAAAATCACCTTTTTCATAAGTTTCAGAATAAAATTTCGAGTGAGTCTTGCCCTGCTCATCCTTGATGTAAGCAAATCTTTCTACGACTTCTTCAACAAGACGCCGGTAATCACGATCAAAATCCTCAGGCTTTATTTGCCGATAATGGCCAAAAAATTTTATGTATTCCTCTCTAACCTCTTCGAGATTGGGAATGGTGAGCGTTCCCTCTCTCAGATTTAAATTAATCTCTAAATTTGTGATAAGAAAAATTGATGCCCGATCAGAGAAATCGATATTATTCTCCATACTTCTATCCTCTCTTATATCAATCATCTGCTTTTTTGTCATGATGTCTTTTGCGTCTCTTTCGAAAACGGCTTTTTCTGCAGAAATTGTTAGGGGGTTTCCATAATTTGCTGGAAACGTCGCAGAATTTTCAACTACAGGGACCAAGGCATTAGATTTAGAGCCGCCTTCTTGAAAGGCTTGTAACAACTTGCTTTGCGGATTGTTGAAAGAAATGGGAAGTACCCCATCAAAAACTACTCGACCATTGCCATCTCTCACTTTAATTCTAGACCACTCCCCTCGACCAATCTCTTCCTCAGCTTCTTGCAGTAAAGAATTGTACCTCTGCTTTTCTGCGACTGATATTTTTTCATCGACTAACGACAACAATCCATCTGGGCCACCAAACATTTCTTCAATGCTTGTCTCCTCTGACTTTCTAGCGGCCACACGTTTTTTTCTTACCTCTTTGTGAGCCTCGTTTCTTGCAGCTTTGCGAACCTGAATTGGCAGATCGGCTAGTCCTGAAGCAAGTTGGTTTTCTTGATGCTTTATAGCTTTTTCTTCAACAATATTTCGCAAAAAAAGCTGACCAGCTGGAGGAATTTTGGTGGTTGCGAATCTTTTTTGCACGCCAGAACCAAATGCTGACAATGCACGAGAGAAGAGGGTGGGGATTGAGTATCTAGGCATTTTGTATTTTATTTAAAAACCGCATCGCAAAAATTACTGAATTTATCACCCAAATACACAGCAAGGACTTGGACTTGGGCTTACTCCAATAATCAAAAGACTTAGCTTGCAGTTTATAAAATTGTAACAAAAAAGTTTTCATAATTATTCGCAAAATTACTTTCTGACACACCTGTGCGGCGAGCTCATAAGATTGGGCTCATCATCTATTAAATTTAAAAACCCCTCCCCATGGAATTAATGCAAAACAGCGAAGGTAATCCTTTTATCTTGGCGACTATTCTGATCTATTTTACTGGGTTAATGTATCTCGGATACCAAGCTTTCAGAAAGACAAAAACTTTCTCTGATTATATTTTAGGAAGTAGAAAACTTGGCCCAGTTGTTGGCGCGATGAATGTTGGCGCTTCAGATATGAGCAGCTGGCTATTGATGGGCCTTCCTGGCGCTTTTTATCTTCACGGAGTTAATCAAGTTTGGATTGTAATTGGCTTGATTGTTGGCTCTTATTGCAGCTGGAAAATCATCGCTAAACGCCTCAGAAGATACACCGAAATTTCTGGTGACGCCCTTACCATCACCTCTTTTCTTGAACACCGCCTTGAAGACAAAAGTAGAATTCTCAACATCTCTACTCTCGTCGTAATTATTTTCTTTTTCACAATTTACATCGCCGCGGGATTCACCGGCAGCGCAAAATTATTCTCCGCAATCTTTGGAATTTCTTACTTCTCTGCCCTTGTTTTATCTTGCATCGGCATTGTTTCTTACGCCTTGCTCGGCGGATTTTTGGCAGTCAGTTATGCTGACTTATTCCAGGGAATATTGATCTTTTGCGTCCTTTTATTCGTGCCATTTTTTATCATCGGCACTTCGGATTTAACAGCCTCAGATCTTGTTGCGAAAACTATTGCAATGGC
>CAMBFP010000066.1 GCA_945865745.1 Rhizobium sp. Q54
ATTCTTTTTGCTCAAACATTACTGGTTTGCCAGTAACAAAAAAATCCATGATTGTCGCAAGAATTTCCGCTTTGATTTTTGGCCAATCAGTTTGTTCAGATTTAGTAATAGTAATGAAATCACGACCAAAGAAAATAGCTTCAACTCCAGCAATTTCAAAAAGTTGTAAAGCTAGAGGGGAAGAGGTTACGGCCTGTTTTTGATTTTTAAATTCCGCCGTGCCTTTTTCGAGAACAATCTTGTCGTCTGGAATGAATTTTAATGTTGCAGGATTTGGTGTTTCTTCAGAGCGAATGAACATAGTTTTTAATTAATTAATCTCTTCATCCGTCGTTTGAGAGAAGTCGAGATTTGTTGAAGTTAGTGTATAATTTTTTTGGTCTCGACTCCGCCCGACTGGCGAAAATACCAGCTGTCGAGAGCGAGTGAATATTTTGGCTGGGTTTTTGGAAATTCAAAAATGTCGCGATACAGGATTCTGTAAGTGTTATTATGCCACTCAGGAATGGTGTAATAATTTTCGAGAAGTCTCTGATCAAGATCAGAAGTTAAGTTTTGTAGTTCGTTTTTATTTTTAGCGCGAGAAATTTTTTCAACTAATTCGTCGACAGTTTTGTCGTTCAAACCAGATAAATTGCGGCCGCCCTTAATGTCTTTTTGTGACGAGTGGAAGTAGGCAAAAAGCTCGTCGCCGGGAATTGTTGCTTGGCCAAACATTCCGGTAATCACATCGAAATCAAAATTATTAACCCGAGTTTGATATTGATTTTCTTCGACGAGTCGCATCTTCGCTTCAATGCCAAGTTTGCGTAAATTTTTAACAAAAGGCGCAATAATCATTTCGAAAGCTTGCGAATCGATGAGGAATTCAACGAGGATTTTTTGGTTAGTTTTTGGATCGATTAATTTTCCTTTAGAAAATTTGTAACCAGCATTAAGCAATATTTGGCGGGCTTGCAAAAGATTATCGCGATTGAATCCATCGCCATTTGCTTTTGGTAAATGAAAATTTTTGTAACCAAACTCTGAATTGGCGAAGTAACTTTCAGTGCGTTCGTAAGAGCTGTAAAATATGTGTTCGCGTAGCCATTCAAAATCAAAAGCGTAAGTCATTGCTTGACGCAGAGCTTGGTTTTGAAATTTATCGCGGCGTAGATTTAAGACAAAAGTTTGCATTGGCGCAGGCAGGCCGTGCTTGATCTCGCGCTTGATGATCTCACCATTTTTGATCGCTTCAATATTGTATGAATTGGCCCAATTGCGCGCGATATTTTCTTGGCGGAGGTCATATTTTTGCGACTTAAACGCCTCGATCAAAACATTGTTGTCGCGATAATAATCGTAAGTGATTTTGTCGAAATTGTAGCGGCCGCGATTCACCGGTAAATCTTTTGCCCAGTAATCTTTTACGCGTTCAAAAGTGATTGAGCGATTAGGCTTAACTTCCTTGATTTTATAAGGCCCAGAGCCAAGTGGAGGCTGAAGATTGGTCTTAGAAAAATCGACGGAATCGTAGTAATGTTTTGGCAAAACCGGCAAAGACGCAACGAGCAGCGGCAAGTCGCGATTATGATTTTTTTTGAAGAAAAATTTTACTAAATGCGTATTGATTTTTTTTACCTCGCTCACTTCGCGAAAAAGCATTTTGTAACTCGGATGACCTTCGGAAATTAATTTGTTAAAAGTAAAAATTACATCGTCTGCGTCTATCGAAACTCCGTCGTGAAAACGGGCCTTTTTATTTAATCGAAACTCGATCCAGCTTTTGTCTGGAGAGATTTTAATATTCTCAGCAACAAGTGCATAACGCGCCGAAATTTCATCTTCACTGCCTTCGGTTAAACTATCGTAAAGATAAGACAGGCCTGATGCGGGAATTCCTTTTAAGATAAAATTATTGAGAGAATTAAAGCCGCCTTCAGCGCCAAATTTTACTTCTCCACCTTTTGGCGCGTCAGGATTTACGTAATCAAAATGCTGAAAATTTTTTGGATATTTGAGATCGCCAAAAGTAGAAATTCCCCAGGAAATTTCGGGTGTAGCAAATGCTTTTGAATTTAGTAAAATCAGCAAAAAAATAATTCGAATCGTGAAAATCATTAGAAACCTAAATCAACAAATATTGCCGCTCGCACTCACAATCGGCAATTTCGACGGCGTGCATCTCGGACATTCACAGATCATTTCTCAGGTCAAAAAAATTGCCAAAGAAAAAAAATTAGCTTCGGCTATTTTAACTTTTGAGCCGCATCCGATTTATTTTTTAAGACCCGAGAAGTCGCGAGATTTCAGAATTACCAGCCTAGCGCAGAAGTTAAGAATTTTTCGCGAACAGGAAATTGAATACGTAATTATTCTGCCTTTTAACAAAAAATTTTCGGAAATTTCGGCGCAGGATTTTGCTCAGGAAATTTTATCTAAATCACTTAATGCCAAGCATTTGGTAATTGGTTATGACTTCACTTTTGGTAAAAATCGCCAAGGAAATTTTCGGTTTTTAGAAAATTTTAATTTTGGTCTGAGCGAAATTTCTCCGTTAAAAAACTCTGAACAAACATGTTCTTCGAGTCTAGTGAGAAGGCTTCTTGCCGAGGGAAATGTTACTGAAGCAAATCGAGTTTTAGGTAGAAATTTTGCGATTCAAGGAATTGTAAATGAGGGAAGAAAACTTGCTTCGCAACTTGGATTCCCGACTGCAAATTTAGCTGCTAAACCTCACATTGTTAAACCAAAATTTGGCGTTTACAAAACTAAGACTTTTATTCCCCATCTCAAAAAAAGTTTTTCTTCGATTACTAACTTTGGAATCAAACCAACTCTTCGAGAAGCTCAGAGTGAAGCTTTGTTTGAAACTCACATCCCAGGTTTTTGTGAAAAAATTTACGACAAAAAAATCCACGTTGAGTTTCTCGACTTCATTCGAGACGAACAAAAATTTGCTTCGCTTGAGGATTTAAAGACTCAAATCAAGTTGGATATTACAAAGCTTGATTCAAGAAATTGAACCTAAGGTTTTTCGTCGCGAGAAGCCTTGTTCTGAGGCAGTCCAGAAAATGAATCGTCGCACGAAGCTTGAGGTGAAGAGGAGGGGTGGGTGTGACCCAACTTGATTCTAAATTTTTTATTCAATAAAAGGCGCCGCGTTTTTCAAAAAAATTCCCTTACATCTTTACATGCAACTTCCTCTGAATTTTCCGATTCTTTCGACCCTGATTTTTTTGCCGATTATTGCGGCGATTTTAATGTTGCCTCTCAGGCTTAAAAATGCGCGTGGATACTACGCAATAGGCTTTGTAGCAAGCTTAATAAATTTGGCACTTAGCTGTTTCTTACTGTATAGTTTTAATCGTGAAATTGCTGCTTTTCAGTTTTCTGAAATAATCAAATTCAGCTCTTCTTACGACATTAAATATTACCTCGGCATCGACGGAATCTCTCTTCTGATGATTGTGCTGACAGCTATTTTAACGCCTATCTGCTTGGTAATCAGCGTTGATTCAATCAAGAAGCGCATTAAAGAATATGTTATCTCCTTCCTACTTATTGAAGCCTTCGTTATCGCTTCTTTTTGCTCTCTTGATTTGCTTTTTTTCTACATTTTCTTCGAAGCAATGTTGATCCCGATGTTTCTCGTCATCGGAATTTGGGGTGGCGAAAACAGGATTTACGCGGCTTACAAATTTTTCCTCTACACCCTTGCTGGATCAGTGCTGTTGCTTATTGCCATCATCATGATCTTGCTTTACACCGGCACAACTGACGTCGTTAAATTAACTGAATTATTGCCAACATTTTTTCCGCTCGAATATCAAAAATGGCTCTTTCTTGCTTTCTTCTTTTCTTTCGCGGTGAAGGTTCCGATGTTTCCTTTTCACACTTGGCTGCCTGATGCGCACGTTCAGGCTCCAACTGCTGGCTCAGTAATTCTTGCTGGTATTTTAATTAAGCTCGGCGCCTACGGTTTTTTACGTTTCTCGCTACCATTTTTTCCGGAAGCCGCGCGTTATTTCGCTGATTTTATTTTTATCTTGAGTGTCATCGCCATCATCTACGCCTCGCTCGTCGCCTTGATGCAAGAAGATATGAAGAAGATGATCGCCTACTCTTCCGTGGCTCACATGGGTTTTGTAACAATGGGAATTTTTAGTTTTACTCGCCAAGGAATTGACGGCGCGGTGATGCAAATGATCAGTCACGGGATTATTTCTGCAGCACTTTTCATTTGCGTTGGTGTTATTTACGATCGTCTTCACACCAAGCAAATCAAGGACTTGGGAGGTATTGCGACCAAGATGCCAAATTTTGCAATGCTTGCAATGATATTCACTTTGGCCTCAGTTGGCCTGCCTGGAACGAGCGGATTCGTTGGTGAATTTTTGACAATTATTGGAACCTTCAAAGCAAATAAAATCGTCGCACTTCTTGCTGCAACTGGTGTGATTTTAGGCGCTTGCTACATGCTCTGGCTTTACAAGCGCGTGTGGTTTTCTGAAATTAAAAATCAGCATGTTGAGCATGTTTCTGATCTCAATTTTATCGAATTATTTTCACTCGGCGGAATGGCTTTCCTCGTAATTTTTCTAGGCTTGTTGCCGAACTACACTTTAAACTTTTTCTCTTTGGCAACAGCTAATCTAACAAGAATTTTTCAGTAATTTTCCACGATTTTCTACTCGTCATTCCCGCTTTCGCGAGGATAACGCGTAAAAATTGGAACCAAAAATAAAAACAAAAATGCTCTCTCTAATCCTCCCTGAAATTACACTCTTTTGTGGCGCTTTAATAATTCTAATTTCAGACGCATTTTTGCGCAAAAAATTCGAAGATGTTTTTTACTCTTCTCATCTACTTGCCTTGGTTTTTTCAGCTATCTCGTTCATGTTTGTGATTAATAATTTTGTTAGAATCGAGACGGGTTTTAATCAGGGATTTTTGCTTAATCACTTCATCTCTTTCGTTAAGATTTTTGCGTTACTACTGCTACTTATTGTTATTCTTATCTCTCTCGATTTCGTTTATTCTGCTAAAAAAATTAGCGCTGAATTTCTTGCTTTGTTAATGATTGCAACGGCGGGCGGAATGGTTTTGGTTTCAGCCGGTGATTTTCTGGTCTTCTATCTGGGCCTAGAGTTGCAAGCCCTCTCGCTTTATTTACTTGCCGCGATGAATCGTGGTTCAAAAAAATCTGCAGAAGCGGGAATGAAATATTTTATTCTCGGTTGTTTGGCTTCTGGGCTTTTGCTTTTCGGAATTTCTTTGATCTACGGCTTTTCGGGCACGATTAATTTTGATACTCTGAACGCACTTTATCACGGCTTTCAAGTTGAAAAAAATTCCATTCCAGTCGCGGTAATGTTTGGTTTTATTTTGGTGATTACGGCGATGTTTTTCAAAGTTTCTGCCGCACCTTTTCACATGTGGACCCCCGATGTTTACGAAGGATCGGCAACTGTAGTCACTACATTCTTCGCCACTGTCGTAAAATTTATTACCACGATGGCTCTGCTGCGCTTATCCACTAGCTTACTTCTTGGCTGGGAGGGAATAGGAAAACTTTTTGCTTCGATTGCTTTGCTTTCGATTGTGATTGGATCTTTCGGCGCAATTTTTCAAAAAAATCTCAAACGTCTTTTGGCCTATAGCTCGATCGGTCACGTCGGATTTTTCCTTCTTGGTCTGGCTGCTTTCGGCAAGGAGGCAATAGCGGCCTGCGTGCTTTACATGATTATTTACGCCTTAATTTCTGTAGGTTCATTTGCCTTTTTGAATTTGATGAAAGGTGAAAATGAGGAAAAAACTTTTGCGATTTCTTCGCTTTCCGGCCTAGCAAAAACTAATCCAACAATGGCTTTCTCTCTGAGTGTTTTGATGTTTTCGACCGCGGGAATTCCGCCACTCGCCGGTTTCTTTTCAAAATTTTACATCATTACTTTCGCCATTACTTACGGATTACTTCCTTTCGCTATTGCGGCAATTGTGATTAGTGTTGCCGCCGCTTACTACTATTTACGAGTCATCAAAGTTATGTATTTCGATGAGCCAAATGGCGCGATGAAAATCGAAGATATTGGCAATGTTAAGCTGATTGTTTTTGTCTCAGCCTTACTCAATATTGCTTTGGTGATTTTCATCGATCCGCTGCTAAATCTAATTAAGACTATTCTCTAAGTGAAACTTTCACAAAAAACTGATATTCCTCTTAAGGGCGAAATTGCCGTCGCCCCAGATAAATCAATCTCACATCGCTCTTTAATTTTTGC
>CAMBFP010000067.1 GCA_945865745.1 Rhizobium sp. Q54
TTGCTCAATCACCCGAGCAATGATGCGACGATTTTCGGTAAGTTTTATTTTACGCTCAGCGCAAAGTTTCTCAATTGATGAAAGCATAAATTTTTGATTTTTGATTTTGATCCCTGATCTTGTCTCGATAGAAACTATTTTTGCTAGAAAAAAATCAACTCACTCAAAATGAAAAAAATTCGCAAAATAATCGAGACCGCAGCTCCTTCTCTCACCTTCGACGACGTGCTTTTGAAGCCGGCATTTTCAGAAGTTTTACCAACTGAAGCCAATACCAAAACCAAGATCACTAAAAATATTTCGCTCGAAATTCCGATCATTTCTGCAGCGATGGATACCGTTACTGAAAGCCGCTTGGCGATTGCAATGGCGCAGGCTGGCGGGCTTGGCTGTATTCACAAAAACTTCTCGCCAAAAGAGCAAGCAGACGAAGTTCGCAAGGTAAAAAAGTTTGAATCTGGAGTTGTTACCAATCCAGTAACCATAGCACCTGATGCGAGCTTGGGTGAAGCTCTTTTATTAATGAAAACCTACGGCATTTCAGGAATTCCCGTGGTTAAAGAAGGTACAAAAAAACTACTCGGAATTCTTACTAACCGCGACGTGCGCTTTGCTACTGACAAAAAACAGCCGGTGCATGAATTAATGACGAGCGAAAATCTTATCACGGCAAAAGCTGGTGTGAGTAAGTCTGAAGCCAAATCTCTTCTGCACAGAAATAAAATTGAGCGCATAATTTTAACTGACTCAAGCGGAAATTGTATTGGCTTGATGACCGGAAAAGATTTAGAAAAAACTAAGCAATTTCCCCTCGCTTCGAAAGACGAAGAGGGTCGTCTTCTAGTTGCGGCGGCAACAGGAGTAGGTCGTGAAGGTATTAAGCGCGCAGAGGCTTTAATCGAAGCCGGAGTTGATATTGTCGTAATTGATACCGCGCATGGTCATTCTGCCGGCGTAATTGAAACTGTGCGTGAGCTAAAAAAAGCCTACCCAAAACAAAATTTTATCGCTGGAAATATCGCAACATCAGAAGCGGCCAAGGCCTTGATTGACGCTGGTGCAGATGCGGTAAAAGTTGGAATTGGCCCAGGCTCAATTTGCACAACTCGTGTTGTTGCTGGTGTCGGCGTGCCACAATTGTCAGCGCTTCTCGACGTAGTTGAATATTGCGACAGTGTAAAAATTCCGGTAATTTCCGACGGCGGAATCAGATTTTCTGGCGACCTCGCCAAAGCAATCGCTGCAGGGGCATCTTGCGTGATGCTTGGCGGATTGCTCGCCGGCGCCGAAGAAACTCCGGGCGAAATCGTTTTGTTTAAGGGCCGTTCTTACAAAGTTTATCGCGGCATGGGCTCTCTTGGCGCAATGTCTCGCGGTTCAGCTGATCGCTATTTTCAGCAAGATGTTTCGGATAAAATGAAACTAGTTCCCGAAGGCGTTGAGGGTCGCGTGGCTTACAAAGGCGCAGCTGCAGATGTTATGCATCAGTTGGTTGGCGGCTTGAAAGCGGCAATGGGCTACACAGGAAATGGCACGATCGAAGAGATGCGCAAGAATTGTAACTTCGTTCGCATCACCAACTCTGGTTTGCGCGAATCGCATCCACACTCGATCACCATTACTTCAGAAGCGCCGAATTACACGAGCGAGAGTTAGGTTTATTTTTCTTTGCTCAAATTCTATTGACGAATCTGGCTAATGACGGATCTGGGCTAAAACTTATCTATTCCACTCAATCGAATCGTAAGTGTCGCAAGAGGTGCATTTTGCACTCCACTTTGAACTGAGATGCCCGCAAGAGCCGCAACGATAGTGATCGTCGCATTCGAACATTTTGAGTTTGGTCAAATTATTTTTAGATTCTTCAATATTGCCCAAAGCTTTTTCTGTTGCGGCGAGAAGCTTGTAAGCGCGGTAGGTTTTTTGTTGGAGGAGCGAGAGGAACAAGGATTCTTTTGCGGCTACGTATTCGCCAGCTCGAAAGGCAACAATGCCGATGGCCAATTTTCCGAGCACCGATTCTGAGTTAGTTTCGGCAAGATTTTTCATCCTTTTTACGCGCGTTTTTGCGTAAGATTTGCGATTTACGAGATCAAAAATTTCAGCGAGAATTAGGTGAGGATTATCTTTCCAAAGCGCCTTGATTTCCCAAGTAACTTTAAATCCTAGACCAAGCTTAAGCCATGATTTAAGTCTAATTTCAAGTGCCGGCAGAAAAGTATTTTCTGCTTTTAGGGCGATGTTCGCATGCTTGATCGCAAGCAAAAACTTTTTTTGTTGATAGGCCTCAAGAGCTAGAGCGGCATTGATTACAGCGATATCGCGTTTTTGTAATTCATCGCGAAATTTTTCACTTCCATATTCAGCTATCAGGCTTTTTGCATCTTGCCACAATCCGCGTTTTTTGTAGAGAGTGAAAAGCTGTCTAGCAATTTCGAAGCTGTCGCGTTTAGCGGCAAGAATTTGTTTTGCGTAGGCGATTGCCTTGGCTTCGTCTTGACCAGCCAAAGCCAATTCGAACTTCGATTTCAGCACTAAAATTTTAGCGTGAGGATTGTGTCCGAACTTTTCGAATATCTCGGCGGCTTCAGAAAATTTACGTTTTTCAAAAAGAATTTTGCCGATCAGGAAATTGTTTAAGCCCGAATGTTTGATGAGTTTGCTCAATTTTTTTTGCAGAGCTTCTGCGGATTTCTCGTCGTTAATTTCGAGAGCCAAAAGAGTTTCTGCCATCAAATCAAAGCCTTGATGATGTCTACGCACAACCTTCTCTAGGCTTTTTAGGTAACTTTTTCTAAATATAAATTTCAGCAGGCTAGGAAATTTGATCGCCAGGATTCGCGCGAATAAATAGCTGATTGCAAAAACTATTAGTGAAAAAAATGCCGAGATTAAAATTGCCGTCAGAACATCGGTTTGTAATTCATAGCCAAGCCAGGTTATCAAGACGTGGCCATTATTATCGAGCAGCCACGAAAAAGAGGCGGTGAGAAAGAAAGAGGCAAGAAGGATCCAGAGGATTGTTAGCATTAGTTTAAGCTTTTGAGATAGTTCAAAATTTCTTGATCGATTTGCCTTACTTCGAGTGAGGCGTGAAGTTCATCGAGGAAATTTTTAAGGATTGGGTTATAGTCGGCAGGCAGCGATAATGCTGCGCTCAAAGCATCTGAATAATTTTCTTGTTTCAGAAGTTTTTCGATGCGCACAACTACGGCATCGACTTCTTGGGGATTTTTTTCGTCGATTCTGCGCAGCACGACCAGGCGCGAAATATTGCGTTGGATTTTTGCAACTAGGCTTTCATTCGCGACGCTATTTTTTTTGTTAATAATCAATTCAGGAATGATGTTGGCGAAGTTTTTTTCCAATTTTTTTTGTGACGCAAAACTTGAAAGAAGCGGCTTTAGTTTGGCGATTTTGGCAGTTAAGACTTCATCCGAGGCGCTTAGAATCTCAAAGCTTTTCATCTCTTCATTATAACCCTTTTCAGAGATAATTTTTTCGCGCAGGTCGACGTAAATTAAAATCATCCTGCCGAGTTTTTCTTGGCTGCGATATTTTAAGACTTCGCTTTTCAAAGCTTGCAATTGCGCGCCTAGATCTTCGATTTTTAACTGGTTCTTCAAAAGCATTTGGTAAATGAATTCTGCGCCTTTTTCGCGAAGCTCATTAACGCTGAGATCTGATAAATCTTCTTGCTCGCCTTGATCTGCATATCCTTCGGCAAGGCCAATGATGTCGTGGTCTAGTCCCTGCTCTTGTTTTGTTTGCTCTGAGCCTTTGCGCCATAATTTTATTGCGACTAAGCCGCCGCCAATCAGCGCAATTAGTAAAATAATTTTGGTTAAAATTGAGCCCTTTTTCTCAGGTGTTTTTTGAGAAGTTGTTTGTTCAGTCATAGAATTTTTTAAGGAGAGGATTATCGGCGAAAGTGCAGATTTTTTTGAATCGAAATTTCTTAGCAAGATCAAGAATTTGCTCGCTTAGGCAGACGATTTGCGCACCCGCAAAATATTCAAGGAGATTGTATCTCGTGATGAGTTTGTAAAAAATTTTCAAACTATTTTTAGAAAAAATTAGCACTTCGTCATAGGGAATTTTTTTGAAATCAGTGGAGAAATTTTCTACCTCGCGAGTTTTGTAAGAGAGAATATCTCGAACATTTTTTAATTTTGTGGCGAAGTCGAGGCTGATTATCGAGCCACGAAAATAAAGGATTTGCCCGGGTTCTTGCGCTACTAAATCAAACAAGGACTCAGCAGAATTTCGTGGCGATAAAATAATATTTTTGAATCCGATGCGCCTTAGCTCTTGCGCGGTTTTCTTGCCAGTAGTGAAGATTTTTGTTTCTCTATCGATGCCAGAGCCGTCTAAGGCAAAGCAGGCATTGATGCTGGTGACGATGACCGCAGAAATTGGCGCAGAAATTTTTTCTACTGCGAGTTTTTCGACTGTAAAAAGCGGCTCGCAAAATATCTGAAATTCTTGGCTTTCTAAAAGCTTAATAATTTCTGCAGATGCAATGAAAGAGCGGGTTATCAGGATATTCTTCATATTTCTACTGTGAGGGGATTGCCGAATTAAAATTCAAACTTACCGTGCCGCGCCTCTTCTTTGTAAGCGGTAATTCAAATTCACTTTCCAATGAATATTCATGAGTATCAAGCCAAAGGCTTGTTAAAAAAATTCGGTGTTGCAGTGCCTGAAGGTCACCAAGCTTTTTCAGTGCCAGAGGCAATTGACGCTGCAAAAGCTCTAGAAGCTGCGGGTCACAAAATTTTTGTAGTTAAGGCGCAAATTCACGCTGGTGGACGCGGCAAAGGCGGCGGCGTTAAAGTTGTAAAATCAGTTGAAGAAGTAAAAGAGAAGGCAGCGCAAATGCTGGGCATGACTCTTGTTACTCATCAAACTGGCCCAGAAGGAAAGCTTGTTAAAAGAATTTATGTTGAAGCTGGCTCGAGCATTAAAAAAGAATATTACCTTTCAGTTGTGGTTGATCGCAAAACCAAGGGAATTGTTTTCATGGCTTCAATAGAAGGCGGCGTTGATATTGAAGAAGTTGCGGCGCATTCTCCAGAAAAGCTCATTTCAGTTAAGGTTGATCAAGCTTCCGGGATTCAGGCCTGCCACGCTCGCAAGCTTGGTTTTGCTTTGGGATTTAAAGGCGATCTTTTGAAGAAATTTTCAAAATTAATTTTCTCTCTTTACGCCGCTTTTATCGAAAGCGATGCATCGCAAATTGAAATTAATCCTTTGGTTGAAACGGAAGAAGGCGAAATTGTCGCTCTTGATGCGAAAATTAATTTTGACGATAACGCCCTACATCGTCACGATGATATTCGCGAAATGCGCGATTTAGATGAAGAAGAGCCATTGGAAATTGAGGCGTCAAAATATGAATTGAGCTACATTAAAATGGATGGCCAAATCGGCTGCATGGTTAACGGCGCGGGTCTTGCGATGGCAACGATGGACATCATTAAGCTTTACGGCTCATCGCCAGCAAACTTCTTAGATGTTGGCGGCGGAGCTACTCGTGAAAAAGTTACGGCAGCTTTTAAAATCATTCTTTCTGATCCAAGCGTAAAAGGAATTTTGGTGAATATCTTCGGCGGAATCATGCGTTGCGACATCATTGCCAATGGCATTATTGAAGCGGCGAAAGAAACCAATCTTTCTGTTCCTTTGGTTGTTCGTCTTGAAGGAACGAATGTTGATCTGGGTAAAAAAATTCTTGCTGAATCTGGTTTAGCGATCATTCCAGCGGATGATTTAGCTGATGCCGCTGAGAAAATTGTGAAAGCGGTAAAAGCAGCAGAAAGTCTATAAATAATTAAGGATTACCAATGTCAGTACTCGTAAATAAAAACACCAAAGTCATCTGCCAAGGCCTTACAGGCGCGCAAGGAACTTTTCACACCGAACAAGCTGTTGCTTACGGAACAAAAATGGTTGGCGGAGTTACTCCCGGCAAAGGCGGAACTAAGCATCTCGATCTTCCTATTTTTAACACGGTTTACGAAGCGAAGGAAGTAACTGGTTGCAACGCCTCAGTAATTTACGTGCCGCCAGCTTTCGCTGCCGATGCAATTCTTGAAGCGATTGAAGCGGAAATCGAACTTATTGTTTGCATCACCGAAGGCATTCCTGTTCTTGATATGGTAAAAGTTAGAAAGGCCTTAATTGGCTCTGGATCTCGTCT